>CALLPU010000463.1 GCA_938016235.1 uncultured Granulosicoccus sp.
AGAAAGAACAGCACCACGATAGCGCCACCCATGGCCATGACACCACCCAACTTGTCAGGCACCGCTCGCAAGATCGCGTAGAACGGCGTGAAGTACCAGACGGGCGCGATGTGCTCGGGTGTTTTCAGCGGATCAGCCGGCACAAAGTTCGCGTGTTCGAGAAAGTAGCCGCCCATCTCCGGCGCGAAAAACACGATCGCAAAGAAGATGATCAGAAACACCACCGCACCCATGAAATCCTTGACGGTGTAGTACGGATGGAACGGAATGCCATCTCTGGGGATACCGGCCGCGTTCTTGTTTTTCTTTATTTCGATACCGTCCGGATTATTGGAACCCACTTCATGCAACGCCATGATGTGCGCGACAACCAGAAACAGCAGGACCAGTGGCACCGCGATGACGTGGAGCGCAAAGAAGCGATTAAGTGTGGCATCCGATACGATGTAGTCGCCCTTGAGCCAGATGGTGAGTGCGTCACCAATGCCAAAAGGAATGGCACCGAACAGGGAAATGATGACCTGCGCTCCCCAGTAACTCATTTGACCCCAGGGCAACAGGTAACCCATGAAGGCTTCAGCCATCAGGACCACATAGATCAGCATGCCGAACACCCACAGCAGCTCGCGCGGTTTTTTGTAGGAGCCATACATCAGGCCACGGAACATGTGCAGATACACCACGACAAAGAACATCGAAGCCCCTGTGGAGTGCATGTAGCGAATCAGCCAGCCGTAGTTGACATCACGCATGATGTATTCAACCGAGGTAAACGCCAGAGCGCCGTCCGGCTTGTAGTTCATGGTCAGGAAAATGCCCGTCACGATCTGTATGACGAGAACCAGCATCGCAAGGGCACCGAAGTAGTACCAGATGTTGAAGTTTTTCGGCGCGTAGTACTTTGTAATGTGCTCTTCGAGCAGTTTGGTTAACGGAAATCGCTCGTCAATCCAGCCTAGCGCACCGCCACCCTGTTTTTCCAGATTCGCACTCATGCAGCAACCCCTGCGTCTTCACCGACGATGATCGTACCGTCATCGATATACTTGTACGGTGGAATTTCCAGGTTATAGGGGGCTGGGACGCCTGCGTATACCCGCCCTGACATATCAAATTTGGAGCCATGACATGGGCAGAAGAAACCGCCGTCCCACTGTTCTCCAAGATCAGGAGGCGCAATTTCCGGGCGATAACTGGGCGAACAACCCAGGTGTGTGCAGATCCCTATAACAACCAGATATTCCGGTTTGATTGAACGCGCTGAATTCTGTGCGTAAACAGGTTGCATTTCGACGGTTGAGTCCGGGTCGGAAAGGCGCTCTGTCTCTGCTTCCAGTCGCTTCAATGTCTCCTCGGTACGGCTGACAATCCAAACCGGTTTACCGCGCCATTCAACGGTCAGTAACTGGCCTGCCGTCAGCTTGCTGATGTCTGCTTCAACCGGCGCACCGGCTGCCTTGGCACGCGCACTGGGCGACATGGATCCAATCATGGGAGCAGCCAAGGCCAGCGCACCAAGGCCACCGACCGCAGCCGCACTCTGCACCAGCAGCCGCCGCCGCTTGGGATTTTCAACATGCTCGGCCACTGAGGACTCTGCTGCCGCGTTTGAATGAGAAGACGCGTCAACCGAGGCCTGCTGGTTGGGTGCCTTCTGGTTACTCGCACTCATGCGATATCTCCAGATAAATCGAATTCGGGTCTGCCCGTGCCAAACAACAGGCAGCGGTCACTCAAGATTGTTACGTTGTTTACCGCGATACGGCCCTGCACCGCTACCACCGAAAACTGCGTTGCCGCTGACTACGCCCTCAAGGATTTTCCTCAGGCGCAATCAGCAAGCGGGTGTTCTGTTACGGCGCGACGCACTGGAAACCTGTCTGGAACATGTGAATCGCACATGCTCGGAAACAGCAATTTGCACACCATCGCCAACTCCTAATTTTATCACAAGGATGGGTTCTTGCTGGGCTGATGCAACAAAGCCGCCCGTCGCACGACGAAATAACCTGTCAGCTCAGTGCACAAGGCCAGTAAACCTCCGCCGGGAGCAACTCGCTGATATTAAAGCTAACATAGACCCCTCGTTTTCCAACTCAGCGTTGAGCCCGACTTTCAAGCCATGACAAGACTGATTTTCTTCATCGTGTGCATCACGCTGGGGGCTGGTGCAGGCTGGTGGTGGTCGTTACTGTCATCAGCGCCAGCGCAGCCCGTGTTCTCTGATCGGGAAACCGCCCCATCACCACCGTTCAAAACGGCGCTGGGTACCCGGGAGAATCGTGTCAATCCACCTCAGAAAGCCTCCTTGCAACACGCTGAAACGAAAGCGACGGATACTTCCAGCTACCCCAGAGTCACCAGTTATCACGACGGCATCATGAAAGTAGCCCCGTCAGTGGTTAGCTTGTACGCACGATCATCGCAGAACACGACCGTAACAGGATCTACCAGTCAGGGCTCGGGTGTCATCGTGGCGGGCGATGGCATTGTGCTGACCAATCTGCATCTGATTGACGGCCTGGATGTCATCACCGTCGTTCTTAGCGATGGCAGGAGCTTTCCTGCCCGTCTGATCGGCAGCGACCAGGAAACCGATCTTGCCGTGGTGAGGATTGATGTCAACAATCTCCCCTACTTGAGGCTGGACGAAGCAGCGCCGCTCAGGGTCGGCGATATTGTCCTGGCCATCGGCAACCCGTTTGGTGTTGGGCAGACCGTAACCCAGGGCATTGTGAGCGCCACCCGCCGCCGCGTTGCCGGTGGCAGTGTCTGGCAGAATTTCATCCAGATTGATGCCGCCATCAATCCGGGCAACTCCGGAGGCGCACTGATCAATCCCTTTGGTCAGCTGGTCGGTGTTAATACGGCGGTCTTCAGAGGTGATAGTGGCGCCATGGGCATCGGCTTTTCCATCCCCGCTGATTTGCTTGCGCAGGTCGTGCCGCAGATCATAGAAAACGGTTCAGTGGTTCGTGGCTGGCTGGGAATTGGCGTTGATGACCCGGCGATGTTTCACACGCTACGCAACCAGGGTATTTCCGGTGCTGTCATCACAGACGTTCTGGCCGATAGCCCCGCCAGCCTTGGTGGGTTGAAACGCAGTGATGTCGTTCAGGCGCTTGGAGAGCAGCCCATCAACAATGCCACTCAGCTACTGCTCGAAGTCTCGGCGCTACCGCCCGGGGCCACCGTGAAGTTGACCGTACTGAGAAGCACCTTGGCAACGTCTCTTACCGATCCTACTCAAGTGGTGGAATTCAAACGGGTGGATTTGAAAGTGACACTGGGTACCCGGCCCACGCCGGGTGTTACACGAGACTTACAGTAGCGACGACGCGGCCGGCCGGCCATCGCCGGCAACGTTTTCGACACAACCAGATGATCAACAGTGCCAACCCGGCCAATCCCGTTGCCCCGCCACCTGAATAGCTAGCTGCACTGGGCGCTGTAACCCCTCCTGCCGTGGCCTCAGACGCAGTCACATTGCCAGCATCGGTTACCGTCAGGTGCGAGGTGGAGGTGCCACCTGCCAATGACGCAGTTGCCAGATTATCTTCAGGCTGCAGTTCCAGTACACCCACAGGCGTAACCTGAGCGGTCACCGGTGCGTCGGATCCCTGGAAGGCGTCTGTCACCTGAAAATCGAGCGTGCGCACCGAAGCAGGTGCTACGGCATCCAGGAAACACATCGCACTGGTTGGCGTCTGTTCCAGACAACCTGCCGGCCAACGCAACTGATCGGGGGCACTGGTCTCCACAATCAGCCGAGCATCCAGGGTCAGCGCACCGTCCGGATTGACCACATCAAACGTGACTGACGAGCCTGTGGATGCGGCAGACACCTCCAGATTCACGCTGTTTTCCAGGCAGTTTTTAGCCCGTGATCGCAGCACGCTGGCCTTACTGCATTGGGAGAAGTTGGGTTGTGTTCGCTCCGATATATTCGGCCACATCAGCGATAGCGAGTTATCGTTGCACTGCGTGTCTGTATCGTGTTGTGCACCCAGGGAATGACCCAGCTCATGCGTTAACAGAACGTCGCCGAACGTACTGGGTGTCGTGACTCCCACATCGTATCCATCCAGCCGGCAGGCGGTGTCGATCCAGGCCAATCCAAGCGTTACATCGGTCTTCGGATTTCCGGTAAACAGATACGTCAACGCACTGTCTTCAAACAGTGTCTTGTATTGCAAACGATAGTCTCGAAACGATCGCAGGATGGTTTCCAGCGTCACCGAACCCAGCTTCATCGGGTCAGCATCATCAGTGAACCGTAGTGCCTCATCCAGGGACAAGGCCAGGCCAAACTGACGATACACACCATCGGCCACATTCAGATTGTTCAGTGCTGTCGCCATGCCGCTACCGGCGTAGTAGCGATCAAACTGGCTGTCTACAACGATGGATATCGGGACCGCGCGCACATCGGTCTGCACATTACGCGACCTCGATTGCATCATTGGCTCGGTCGACGGTGGCGGTGCAACCAGGGCATCCAGCCCTTGCACTCTTTCCGCCAATGATGAGGGCGACGAGAATTCGCGCTTGCGCGAGCGTGGCTGATAGTAATCCAGTGTACCGATCAGATTATCTGGCTGGAGCTTGTGTTGAGCTCCATTCATATGCAGAACACCGGTAATGGAACTCTGCTGGAGTACGACTCTGACCCAGCTGTCGGTGATCCCCTCAACAACACCATCATAAATACCAATTGCCGGAGGAAGCTGATTGGACAGATCACCATCCAGCCACTGGGTGTGACGGGTCAAGGGGCTGGGCGTTAACAGTAGCTGAAGATCTGCCCCATTGACATTGACAGCAACCCGCAGCTTGCCATCGGCTTGCTTCTGCCGTGACTGCAAACGACTCGCCACGGCAATTCGCTCCTCGACTATGGCTAACCGCCGATCGGAACGATCAAACCAGTATCGAGATAAAACACTGCCCCGAGGCCAGCGAAAATCCAGAGGAAGATTCAACGCTGTATGCCGATCACGTAATGCAGTCAAGGCCTCACGGGCAGCCCCTGTTTCGCCCAGTTGCTCCAGTGCTATGGCATCCAGATACAGGGCAGAATCAGAATAGGCGGACTCTGGAAAACGCTCTTCCAGTGTGCGCAGGGCTTCTCTGGCTGCAGCAAAATCGTATCGGTCCATCACTTGAAGATACGCCGTGATGTACAAGGCATCATCGGTTAGAGAGCCCGCTGGATAAGCGGACGCCAGAGACTTCAGAGCCAACAGCGCACCGTCTATATCGCCTTCATCTCGTAACGTCAGAGCCTGCAGAAACACATCCAGCGACCGCCCGGCGTCCGCCGATTCCTGAAGGACAGCGATGCGGGTCTGAACCGCGGCCATGGATGAAAATGCCGGGTAGGTCTTTTGCAATCGTCGCAAACCCGCCAGTGCCTGCGAGTATCGCTGCGCATCAATATGCTCCAGTGCCTCCGCGTAGTCAGCCTTAGCCGCTGTATTCGTGACAGATTGCGCGAATGTACCCGACGTACAGGCCAGGCACATCACAAGGCAGAAGGTTTTGAGCCTCGCGCAGATCACGACAGACCTGCAGGCTTGCTGACTCACAACAGACATACGACTACCGCTTCTTCTGTTGATCGGCGAAATCGTCTGGATTCTTGTTGTCGTCAATACGCTCTTCATTGCGCGCGCTCGGCAATGCATCGAAATAACTCAGCACATCTCGACATTCAATCATCGCCTGACGCACATCCTTCTCGTCAGGGGCAGGCTGATCCTCGAGTGTTTCCATAACCCGGGTTAACGCGCGCGCTTCGCTGATCTTGCCATGGATTTGCTCCAGTGCCCGGTTCAGTGCCTCACAGAGTTCACTGAATTCGCGTCCGTCTCCGGTACGTAAGCGCACCTCCAGATTGCCATCACCGATTTCGTTCAGCGCTCGCTTGATCGCCAGGATCGGACTACCCAGCCGTCGCAATATGTAGACCGCAATAGCCGTTGTAACCAGGCCGTTGATGGCCAGCATGACGATCAGCCATTTGCCCAGCACACTGCCCAGCGCGGGTATGGATTCGGCCATGCCCCCCATATCTTCGGAGGCAAACAGCAGCGGTGCATTACCAGCCACCAGATTACCCAGGAACGTGTGATAGAAAATTCCCAGCACCACGGTGGATTGCAGTATGAAAAACAGCGTCAACAGCAGGACTCTGCGTATCTGGCGCATCTGAAACGCCTTGTCGCGAATCAGCGACATTGGAAACGAGGCGTCTGAAGAACGCGCCATGGTATACCCCTGCTTAGGCTCGGAACGGCCCGAGCGATAGAGGCAAAATCGGCTTGACTGGCGCTTACTTGATGGACATGACGCAGCTCACACTCACTTTCGAGAGCCACGCCCGGCAAGTCTGTGGAAGGTTTAACAAAAAAGGCTGGCCATCAAAACGACCCAATCAGCCTACCCCTCATACGAGGCCACAATCAGATCGTCCGTCTGGCAATGACCGCTTCCGCCAGTTGCTCCAGCAGTGGCACGGTATCGTCCCACGCAAGGCACGCGTCGGTCACACTCTGGCCACGCACCAGCGGTTTGTTGCTCGGATTCTGGCTACCTTCCACCAGGTTGCTTTCTATCATCACGCCCATGATCCGTTTGTCACCATCCGCCAGCTGTGCACAGATATCGCGGCAAACATACCGTTGTCGACGGTGTAACTTGCGGGAATTGGCGTGACTGCAATCAATCATCACGCGCTCCGGCAGGCCGGATTTGACCAGCAAGGCACAGGCATCATCAACACTGGCGGCGTCGTAATTGGTGTGTGATTTGCCACCGCGAAGAATGAGGTGGCAGTCTTCGTTACCGGAGGTCTGAAAGATGGCCGAATTACCCTCTTTTGTCACAGACAGGAAATTGTGTGCCCCTCTGGCAGCCCCGATGGCATCGACCGCTATTTGAGAGGAACCGGCCGTACCGTTTTTAAATCCAACCGGACAGGACAGACCGGACGCCAGCTCACGATGACCCTGGCTTTCCGTGGTACGCGCGCCAATTGCTCCCCAACCAACGAAATCTGCTATGTATTGCGGGCTAATCAGATCGAGATACTCCACACCGGCGGGCAATCCCTTTTCATTGATATCGGAGAGCAATCGCCGGGCAATCTCCAACCCTTCATTGATTCGAAACGTATTATCCATGGTTGGATCGTTGATCAATCCTTTCCAGCCAATGGTGGTTCGAGGTTTTTCGAAATACACCCGCATGACGATACACAGCTCATCATTCAGGGTGGCCTTGAGCGTGGCGAGCTTATCAGCATATTCCAGCGCCGCGTCGGGATCGTGAATGGAACAAGGGCCCACTACAACCACGAGTCGATCGTCACGACCTTTCAACACATCTTGCACATCGCTGCGGCAAC
>CALLPU010000464.1 GCA_938016235.1 uncultured Granulosicoccus sp.
GGTCAGGATTCTGCGGTTCAAGATTCCCTGCTGTACACATCTCTTGATCATGTAGCGTGCCGTTGATTTTGATCTGGGTATATATTCGTAGACTGATGCTTCATTGCTCCAGCGCATGTCCACGCCGGCATCATGCTGCCTTAGAAAAAACTCGGTATCCTCACCCCCGGAAACTCCGTACTGAACATTGAAGAGCTCGCCTACCAGTCTGCTTTTGTCAATAAGAACGTTGGCAGTTGGGCAATTTTCGATCAGTTCATCGGTAGCCTTGCCTTTTGCATTGTGCAGATCCACATGTTGTATCCATTGAGGCGTTTCAAACAGGTATAGCGGGTGGGCCGGACCTGCGACAATCCCGCACTGATTGCGATGATGAGTTTCAACAAGATGGACTAACCATGCTGGTATTGGAAATTCGTCATCGTCTATGAAGACAACCAGATTATGTGCAGCATGCTCAAACACAGCATTGCGGCCAACCGCGATATTATTCTCAGTGGATCCCACAAGGGTGTAATCACACAGCTTCCCAATATCGGTGTTATCGGCAGCGAGCCGAGTATCGGCTAGTGCATCATTGCCGCTGTTGTTGACAATGATCAGTTGGCAGCGAGTAGGGTAACAGCTGAATGCTGGGCAAAGTTCTCGCAGGAAACTGCTAAAATCAACAAAGGAGCCGCGGTGGGTAACCACGCCGACTGTGAGTGGTGGAAATTCCATTTATGGCTTAGCTGGATTGGATGTCGTTGTCCGGAGTGCATCATCCCGGGCTGGCTGATCAATTGACAATAATACGGGTAGTACACACTTGCCACCATCAGCGCAGAAAAGGGTTTCTATAATACTGTTTCGCATGTTTCACTATAGGGTTGATTTCCTCGCCCTTCTGAGAGAAGAGCTGAGCAAACAGGATGTGATTCTGGAAGTATATTACGGAAAGCCTACCCCGGAGTCTCTGGCAAAAAACGATACCGCCGAATTGCCAGACAGTACAGAGATACCCTCCTGGTGCTTGAATATTGGTGGCAAGGAAATATTGCTCCAACGCCCACCTGTTCATGTCTTCAGATCCGATCTTGTTATCTGCATGCAGGAAAATCGATTACTCATCAACTATGTGATACAGCTGTATACGCGTGTGGTGCCGGGTGTCAGGTTCGCTTTCTGGGGCCATGGACGTAACTTTCAGAGTCGTCGTTCCTCCGGTATTCGCGAAGCATGGAAGCGCTTTTTGTTACGCGGGTCAGATTGGTTTTTTGCGTATACCGAGGCCTCCAGGGAGTCGCTGCTGACCAGCGGCTACGATCCACGAAAAATCACAGTGTTTAACAATACGATTGATGTCGATCGGTTTCGCCACGCTGTCAACAGCGTAACCCCGGAAGAGAAAAAATCATTCCTCCAGAAGTACCACATTTCCAACAATGGCAAATTAGGATTGTTTTGCGGCTCCATGTACCCGGCCAAGCGGATAGATGAGTTGCTGCAGGCCAGTATCTTGATCAAAGAGCAGGTGCCCGAGTTTCATTTGATCTGCATAGGCGATGGTCCCTCGGCCACTGACATTCGACAGGCATCCGAATCCTTGTCATGGGTACACTTTTTGGGTGTGCAGACGGGAGAAGAGAAAGCCAGGGCTTACGCCGTTAGCCTTGCGGTACTTAATCCCGGATTAGTGGGTCTGCATATTATCGATGCGTTTTCAGCGGGAGTTCCGATGTTGACCATGGACTACGAGTTTCATAGCCCGGAATTTGCCTATGTGGAATCAGGAGTGAATAGCCTGGTTACCAAAGCTGATGTACAAGACTATGCTGAAGCTGCGGTTAAATTACTGACAAACGATGAGTTTCAGCAGACATTGGCCAAGGGCGCCAGTATCTCTGCCAACCGATACTCCTTGAATGCAATGGTAGATGCTTATGCATCAGGCATAGTAGAAGCCACACGGGGCTGAGTAATTGTTGACGAAAAAGCAAGATACGATAACGGAGTCGAGCGTTCAATCAGTCAGTGCGAAGACGCTGGAGTCTGTGCTGGTGCTGTCGGTCAGATCATTCAGGCACCAGGCTGCCAATGGTTCGATGTACGAGTTTGAGGACGTTCTATCAACGCTTTGTGACGCCACTCTATGTTGCCCTGTGGATGAACGGTCATGGCACAGGAAGAGCTATCGCGTCTTGAAGTATGTTGGTCTGAGCGATGAGATTGCTGAGACTGTATCGCTGATCAGCCATCTTGATGTTCTTGAGCATCACCATGATCTCATTCTTGTCGTGCTGGATAATCCATGGCAGATGCATTTGTTGAATCAAGTCAAGGGGTGGCGCGATCATCCTGCGAAAAAAATCTGCTATATCGTTGAGTGCTGGCCCAGGGAGTTTTCGTCCTGGCGCTTGATGCAGGAACCCTTTGGTCAATTCGATCAATTGTTTCTCGGTATTGCGTCCAGTGTTCCTGTTTTAGCGAGTAAGGTGGAAGTACCGTGTCACTATTTACCGAGTGGCGTTGATACTTCGGTGTTCTTCGACGATGAGCATCGTCCAAGCCGAGTTGTTGACATGAGTTACATCGGGCGCAGAGAGCATCTGCTTCATGATCAACTGAAGCGTTTTACGAATGACGACAATCTTTTTTACTGGTTTGATACAGCGAAAAGCCAGAAACTGTTTGTAGACAATCATGCAGAGCACCGCAAACAGTATGCGTCTTTATTGAAGCGCACTGCTATTTCAATTGCACTGCCAGCCAAGTCTAACGCGGTTGCAGAGACCGGAGGTGTTGACGAGATTGCCACACGCTTCTTCGAGTTTGCCGCTGCTGGCGTCGTTATCGTAGGACGAGCCCCTGACAGCGAGGCATTTCGCAGTCTGTTTGATTGGCCTGATGTCGTCGTCGATATCGGGAGCAATTATAGGGATGTTCCACAGGTGGTCCGCCAGATTATGGACAAGCCGCAGTGGATGGACGCAGTCTC
>CALLPU010000465.1 GCA_938016235.1 uncultured Granulosicoccus sp.
TCCTCGAGGCTGCCATCAATCGGTAATTCACTCTCCAACCGAGCATTCTCAGCAGTCATCAAATCAACCGCCTCTCGCAGCGTATCAACTTCATGCTGTTCATTACTGACATTGTGTGCGCTGGTACGCGCTACTTCACGGGCCTGTTCCAAGGCCTGAAGAGTTGATGAAGACAAGACAAGCGTAGACACATCCACCTCGGTGTCTATGTTCAGATCTCTGGCAGCACGCAGCATATCGGCGAGCAGATCATCACAGGCTCTGCGCTGCTTATCCTGATTCTGTCCAGCCACCCATGCAAGACTCTTGAGCGTCTCGATCGCCTCCAACCCATCTACCAGAATGAGATGATCCGCATTATACGGCTCACTTTTCTGCTCATTCTGTAGAGAAGCCAGTTCGTTTTCCAGGCGTTCTACATCGCTACTGGCTTTGCTCTGTTTGGTCAGCAGAGCTTCTATCTCTTCGGAAGTGATAGCGAGGTCGCGAGGGTAGGCATCAAAGGGTTTGATCCTGCTCTCAAGCTCTTCGATTTCCATCAATAGCGGACGTGCATCAATCAAGGCCCTAAGCGTGAGCTGCTGCCTGATTAACGCATTACGCTCTGAGCCTAAAGTCTGTTCAACCGCCAACGCCTGCGCATAAGCCTGGTTAAGTTTTCGATAGCCAGAAGCAGGAACATCAAGCTCTCGAATTTGCTTTTCGATGTCTGCGTGTTTTTTCTTCAAAACTGCAAGGCGCGAATTTGTAGCACGTCGACGGTATAACTGATCAGCCTGATTTTCGATACTGTTCAGCACACCACTCAAATCACCAATCCCGGCTGCAGCAGAAAAAAGCAGCGCCCCGATATCACCTTTACTGTTGACAATCTCCTCGCCACCCAGCTCAATACTTTCATCATCAATGCACAGCAACTTCCGATAGTCCACCATGGACAGTCCGCCGAGGTGCGATTGCAACGCAGACTCGCTGACTACATTGCTATTCTGGTCCAGCAAGGCGTTTTTTTGAGTGGGCAATCTGGTGAAATCACGGTGCTGCCCGTCAACTTCCAGCGTGCCGGAGATTCTCAGATTCTTGCGCTGATGTTGGAATCCGTAACTGTCTTTGCTGGGAAACCCGTAAAGAAGCCGCAAGTACGCCTCCATCACGGTGGTCTTGCCCGCCTCGTTTGGACCAAAGATGACGTGGAAATCATGACCCGTGGCTTTTCGCGATCCAAAATCAAACTGCTTGTCAGAGAAATGCCCGAAAAACTCCAGATTCAATCGTTCAAGACGCATTACTCAGACGCACCTTTCATTTGCGCCAGCATGAATTCAGCGCCTTCGCTATTGATTGTGCGGCAGAGTTTCTCGATGATCGATTCATCGGACATCAACAGCGCTTTCTGGCCAGGCGGCAATTGCCCTATCAGGCTTTCAACCTCGCGTCTTGTCATTGTATTAAAGGAATCTTCCAGCTGAATGGCAGACATCAATGTTCCGAGTTCATCCGTTGCGCCAGTGGATGTGCGGTGATCAACAGGATCCTGTAAATCCAGCCTTACTTTTTCTATCCATAAGCTGTCTGTTTCCTCGGCAACACTCTGGATGTATTCCTGCCATACGTCGATGTCCCTCAGCAGTTGCCAGCGCAGGTGTGTTCTACCAGTGAGTGTGACTCTGACAATGCCACTTTCCGATTCAATCGCCCGTGTCATGTCCTGGCAGTGCCTTCGAATAAGCGCTCGAACGTCATCTTCATTGTGTGCCGATGACACGTCGATAGGCAATGGCAGAAACTCAACCGCCGAGCTGTGTATCTCTTCTACGGATAAAATCTCCTGCTCAATACTGATCACCGTAGCGGACTTGGGTCCGGGCTCTCCGATGTCCCTGCCTTGCGGTATTCCAGGCATCACGATCCAGGGCGCCTCACTGTGAACCTGCCGTTTATGTATGTGCCCCAACGCCCAGTAATCGAATCCCATGCTCGATAACTCGGCAACCGTACACGGCGCATAGGGATCATGAGCAGCAGATCCTGCCAGCGATGTATGCAACAAGGCTATGTTAATAGCGTTGGAGACCGGGTCCGGTATCTTCTTGTAAAGACTATCCGGCGCATGCTTGCCACTGAAACTGACACCGTGAATCCAGATGTCGTGTTCATCAAGCTTCACCTTGCCACCACGACCATCAAACACATGCACATTGGCGGGTAAGGCGACATCACCAGTCAGCGGATTTTCAGCATCGTGATTACCCTTGATGTAGAACACCGGAATTCCGGCGATCTGCAATCGTTCCAGTTGAGCATTGAGAAAAGCGGCGGTCTTGGCGCTGCGTTTGGCGCCGTCGTAGAGATCTCCCGCGATGAGAAACGCGGCTACGGTTTCTGACAACGCATGGTCGATCAATGTAACAAATGCTTCGCGAGTTGCTGATTTTACCTTCTCACTGAGCGCCTCGTTACGCCATGCCAATGAAACAAGCGGCGAATCGAGATGGACGTCAGCCGTGTGCAGTATTTTAATCAACGACTTTGATTTCTCGAGAGCGATATCAAGCGAGGCGTTAGCGTACCCCAAGTCGAGAATTTAACACGACAGAGCACGCCCACCGCGTCTGCACCGGATCTACTCTATCCAACACGGCAACGCCTCTGAATACACTGCGATGATCTCTGCGCTTGAAAAACCGCGGGAAATTCACGCCTGTCGGTTATAGCGCAATCCTGACTTGGGGTCGGTTCTCGTTAAATCGCGGTTTTCAGGCTGTAAAACACGGATTTAAGCCGCGAAAAGCACTGTTTTTCACCATAAAAGTATTGAAAAACAGCGAGTTACGGAGGTCCGACCCGCTGGTTAGCCCGTTGGTTAGATGGCGAGGTATTCGTGGCGGAGTTCTTCATTATTCAGAACTTCTTCGGCGCTGCCGTTGAACACAATCTCACCGGTATCGAGGATCAGAGCAGAGTCGGATAATTTAAGCGCAGCCACCGCATTCTGCTCAACCAGTATCGTGGTGATGCCGGTGTTTTTCACTTCGATCAACGCATTTTCAATATCGTGCCTGACCACCGGTGCCAGGCCTTCGTAGGGCTCATCCAGCAGCAACAGTTTGATATCCCGCGCCAGTGCACGGCCTATGGCCAGCATCTGCTGCTCGCCACCCGACAGCGTCGTGCCTTCCTGCTTTCGTCGCTCTTTCAGGCGCGGAAACAGATCGTAGATGCGTTCGTAATCCCAACCAACAGCACCTTCAATACGGGCAATATCCAGATTTTCCTCAACGGTTAAGCCGGGAATGATGCGACGGTCTTCCGGCACTAACTGGACACCTGCGAGCGCGGCTTCAAAATCCTGTTTTTCGTGCAGGGCTTCATTATGCAGCCAGATTTCTCCACTGCGGACTTCCGGGCTGGCGGCACGAGCGATGGCGCGCAAGGTGGAAGTCTTGCCCGCACCATTGCGTCCCAGTAGCGCCACGATCTCACCTTCCTTGACATCGAAGGAGATGTTTTGAACGATGTAGCTGTCGCCGTAGTAAGCCTGCAAGCCCTTGACCCGGAAATAGCTATTGGCAGACGGTTGTGTTGCAGAATCTTGTGTGGCAGCCATTAGACTTGCTCCTCGCCGAGGTAGGCTTCCTTGACCCTTGGATCAGCCTTCACCTCCTCCGGTGTGCCCTGACAGATGATACGCCCGCCGGCCAGAACCGTGATTCTGTCAGCGAGACTGAACACCACGTGCATGTCATGTTCGATAATTACCTTGGTCATACCTCGAGCCTTGATTCGCTTCAACAGGTCTATGGTGGCGTTGGTATCGTGCCGAGCCATACCCGCAGTCGGTTCATCAAGCAGTAGCAAGCGAGGTTCCTGAGCAAGTCCCATTGCCAACTCCAGGCGTCGCTTGTCACCGCGAGACAGGCTGCCCGCTTCGCCACCGATCAATGAACCCAAACCCAGATCCTCGAGGATGCCTTCCGCTTTGGAGCGCGCATCAAGTTCTCCTGAAAAACGCTTGAACCACGAGAGCTTGAAGGCACCATCGCGCTTGGCCAGAACCGGAATCATGACGTTCTCAAGTAGAGAGAGCTCAGGAAATATCTCTGGTGTCTGGAATACACGTACTACACCGAGCTGATTGATCTGGTGAGGCTGCTTGCCAGTCAGGTTCTCACCATCAAAAACCACGTGCCCCGAGTCTGGACGCAATCGACCAATGCACACGTTCAGCAGGGTGGATTTTCCGGCACCATTCGGACCGATGATGGCGTGCGTTTCACCTTCCCTGACCGACAGATCAATATCACTCAAGGCATGCAGACCTGCGAAGCTCTTGTGCACATCCGCCACGTGCAATACGACGTTTTCCATGCCTGAGCTCCTATGAATTCGCTGCTGGCGTAGCGCCACCAGCGTCTACGGTGTTTTTCTTGTTACGCTTGAACAACAGCCCGATACGACGCACACCTTCCATGATGCCACCGGGCAGGAATATCACGGTGATCATGAACAACAGACCGAGCGTCAGGTGCCAACCCTTGCCCACAAACAAACCGGCGATGTCAACAACGTAGGGCTGTATGGAGTCGGGCATGAAATCGAAAATCTGATTAAGGTTCGTCGTGTTGTATGCCGAGAATATATTCTCGAAATACTTGATGAGAGACGCACCCAGGAACGGACCCACCAGAGTTCCAGCGCCGCCCAGTATGGTCATTAACACGACTTCGCCAGATGCTGTCCATTGCATGCGTTCGGCGCCAGCCAGCGGATCGGTGACCGCCATCAACGCACCGGCCGCACCGGCATACATGCCAGAGATCACAAAGGCCCAGATCAGGTAGGGCCGCGTATTCAAGCCGGTGTATGCCATGCGGTTCTGATTGGATTTGATGCCTCGCAGCATCACACCAAAGGGAGAGCGGAAAATTCGGATAGAGATAAAGAAGCCGATAATCAGTGCAGCCGCGCAGAAGTAGAAACCGGGCATGCCACTCATCTTCATGCCGAACAGGTTGGTGGTGGGCAAGGTGCGAGTAGCCTCGATGCCTGCCATTGCATCGATCATTCGCGGATCGGCCAACGTCAGCTGTAATCCGGTTTCACCATTGGTGATGGGCGTGAGTACGGAATACGCCAAGTTGTACGACATCTGCGCAAACGCAAGGGTCAGTATCGAGAAATAGATTCCTGACCGGCGGAGACTGATAAATCCGATGGCAAACGCAAAGATGCCCGCCATGAGGATGCTGAACATGACCGCCGGTAGCACATTCATAGTCAGCAACTTGAAACTCCAGACAGCCGTGTAAGAACCAATTCCCAGAAAAGCTGCGTGTCCAAATGACAGATAACCTGTCAGACCAAACAGTATATTGAAGCCAATGGCAAACAGGCCGAATATCGCAAAGCGTTGCATCAGATCCGGGTAGTTCGCACCGAACGGCGCCAGCCAGATGGGCATGGTCAATACCGCGATGGCAAAACCAAAAAACAGAATCCAGTCGGATATGGCAGACATTTTATTCATGGGTATCTCCTAGTCTTCCATTATGCCTTTGCGACCCATCAAGCCTCGCGGCCTGACAAGCAAAACGATGACCGCTACCAGGTAGATGATGATCTGGTCGATGCCGGGTAAAACGCTCTTGATTTCATTCATGGACGCAAACGACTGAAGGATCCCTAACAGGAATCCGGCGAGCACCGCACCTCCGAGTGAACCCATGCCACCCACGACAACCACCACAAACGACAGCACTAGAAAGTCCATACCCATGTGGTAGTCCGGCGGCAGTATGGGCGTGTACATGACACCGGCAACACCTGCCACCACTGCTGCCAGGCCGAACACGATTGTGAAGCGTCGTTGAATATTGATTCCCAGCAACCCAACCATCTCGCGATCCTGCATACCAGCGCGAACCACCATGCCGAACGTGGTGAATTGCAGGAACGCAAACACACCGCCGATAATCGATAGCGAGAAAGCCAGATAGATCAATCGCCACCACGGATAGACCAGATTGTCTCCCAGGCCAAACACGGCGCCGATGTTGGCGCTGCCCGAAACAATATCCGGTGCTGACTGCGGTATCGGATTCGCACCGAAGTAATGCTTGACGATTTCCTGAAGGATAATCGCCAGCCCGAATGTCACCAATATCTGGTCAGCGTGCGGACGTTTGTAGAAGTGGCGGATGAGCCCGCGCTCCATGATCAGCCCGATCAGCAACATGACGGGAATAGCCACCAGGATCGAAAACGGCACCGAATAGTCGACGATAAACCCTCCAACAACCGGGTACTTCGCCTCGAGGATCGGCACTTCCTTGTACGCGTCGAAGAAGGTAATGCTTTCATCCTTGACCTTGGTCGAGATCGTGAGGATTTTTTCAAGCGTGACCGCGCAAAAAGCGCCCAGCATGAACAAGGCACCGTGTGCAAAGTTCACCACACCCAGTGTGCCGAACACCAGGGTCAGGCCAAGCGCTATCAATGCGTAGGCGCCGCCCTTGTCCAGACCGTTCAATACTTGCAGTAATAGTGCGTCCACTTGCTTGCCTCGTCTATTTCTTGGCCGATCATCGGCAACAGTCCATCCCGACCTTGCAATGGATGCAACGCCGATAACGCGCTGTAGGGATGATCCGACTGAATTCGCATGAGCCCGTTGTCCTGGACAAGTCAGGCGATGCGCCTGTCGGGCTGATTGCGAGCGGTATCTGCCAGCACAGCTCGTGCTGGCAGATACCTGACGGGTGGCCTGTTATCTGGCCACCTACAACACCTGGCTACTAGGCGCCGTTGTTACACGTACCCAAATCACCACCTGCAAACATCGGATGATCAACCGGGTATTCAACCTGTGCTCGTGGAGTCACTTCCACCACTTCCAGAAGGTCGAATTGTGACGATGGATTTTCTTTACCTGTCACAACCAGTACATCCTTGAAGCACTGGTGATCTTCTGCACGGTATTCAGTAGGACCGTTACCCAGGCCGTCGAACTTGTGGCCTTCCAGAGCACTGACAACCTGGCAAGGCTCAAAAGTGCCTGCCCGTTCTACAGCGTCTGCATACAGAAGCGTTTGCACATAACACGTGTGTGCTGCCTGAGATGGTGGGAAACCGTATTCCTGGCCGAAAGACTTGACGAAGGCCTGGCTGCCCGCATCAGTAAGAGACCAGTGCCAGTTGGTGGAACCGAAGATGCCTTGAACGTTTTCGCCAGCACCCTGGGCCATCAGGCGAGAGTACAGAGGTACAACGATCTGGAACTCGTTACCATCAACCAGCTTGTCTTTCAGACCAAACTGGATGGCCTGAGTCAGGGAGTTGATCATGTCCTTACCGTAGTGGTTAAGGATCAACGTATCAGCACCTGAATTCAGAACCGGCGTGATGTACTGGCTGAAGTCGCCGGCGCCAACAGGCGTCAGCACTTTCTCTACCGTGTTCCAGCCGATGTTTTCAGTAGAGGCCTGAATGGATTCCTGTTGAGTCCAGCCCCAGTTGTAATCCGCTGTGAGGTGATAGGCGCGTCGTTCGTTGCCGTAAGCATTTTCTAACACGGGACCGAGCGCTGCACCTGACATGTAGGCATTGAAGAAGTGACGAAAACCATTGGCTCGCTTGTCCTTGCCCGTGGTGTCGTTAGCGTGAGTCAAACCGGCCATGAAGATGATGCCAGCGTCCTGACACAGGCTTTGTACCGCAACCGCAACACCAGACGACGCTCCGCCTGTGACCATGACAACGCCATCCTTGTCGATCATGCGCTTGGCAGATGCTCGAGCTGCGTCACTCTTGGTTTGCGTGTCGCCGGTTA
>CALLPU010000466.1 GCA_938016235.1 uncultured Granulosicoccus sp.
CGCAACCGGGCAGCCAGCGTCATGGCAGGAGGATCGCCAGCTCGGCCGGCCGCGTGGTTTGCTTCTCCCACATGTATCTTGCCGGCCAGAAACGTGCCGACTGTCAGCACGACCGCCCGAGCGTTGAATTGCACACCCAGCTGAGTCACAACACCCGTCACACAGGCATCGGCACCGCCTGTGGAGGATGGCGTGATGATCAGATCATCGACGGCCTGCTGAAACAGCGTCAGATTAGTCTGATTTTCAAGAATGCGCCGGATCGCTTCGCGATACAGCTGCCGATCAGCCTGCGCGCGAGTGGCTCTTACGGCCGGGCCCTTGCGCGAATTGAGTGTTCGAAAGTGAATGCCCGCACGGTCGGCTGCCATACCCATGGCACCGCCCAGCGCATCGATTTCCTTGACCAGATGCCCCTTGCCAATCCCGCCAATAGCCGGGTTACAACTCATTTGCCCGAGCGTGTCTATATTGTGCGTGAGTAATAACGTGCGGCTGCCCGATCGAGCAGCTGCCAGCGCAGCCTCTGTGCCAGCATGGCCGCCTCCCACAATGATTACGTCGAACTCTGTCGGGAACTGCATACCAGGACTCTCAGCCTCAGGGCAACGGCGTGTGCCCAGTACATTATAAGGCCTGCAGAGACGCTTTAATGCGATTGACATAGCCGTTTCAACCCAATCAGCCCAGAAACACCTGCCAAGCGCGCCCTTCTGTTTGCGCGCTCCAGACGTCTGACGACTGAAAACCCGTGCCATCGGAACAGCATCCGCCCAAGGACAGCACGCGCCTCACTGACACGCAGGCCCCTGAAGACTCACTGTTGCCTCTTTTCTTTGATAGATTTTTTTACTTAATACATCAATTATATATAGTTTTACTAATTGATTTGGATTGCCGATCATTACCCTATCAACAACGGCCACAGCAGGCCCGGCAACGCCATCAGACATGACCATGAACCCGCAGAGCCCATCACAATCACTCGACCAACCCACCACCGAATCCACTCTGGTAGAAGCCTGCCAGGCGGCTTGCGACGGTTGGGAACTGCAATTGAGCCAGTGGCTATGCACGCTGCGACCGTGGTTGCAAAGACGTTGTACAGCGCGACTGGGCAACGCATTTGACGCGGAAGATGCTGTGCAGGAAATCGCGATAAAAGTCATGCGTTCAATCCGGCAGTTCGAGGGACGATCCTCTTTGCGTACCTGGGTTTCCAGAATCGCGGATAACCACTGCAACAACGTCTTGCGTTCAAACGCTTCGCACACACTCTCGGATCATTTGCAGAATGACCTTGCGTTGCTCGAAGAAGACAGATTAACCCACCTGGAAAACACAGACTCGGCCACGGATGTTGAGCGTGTGAACAGAACGTTGTCTGCAATGACATCGAGCAACCAGGAAATACTACAACTCCGGTTCTTTGCCGATCTATCTCTGGACGATATGGCAACGGCACTTAATTTGTCTTTTAGCGCTACCAAGATGCGCCTTTACCGAGCCATGAACACGTTCAAGGACACCCACGAAGCACTGCAGGCCTGAAAGACCTTCAACAACAACTCGATGTGACTTTTTATAACAAGTCAATTTACTAACAAACATTGAGGACAACCAACAGTAGTCAACCCTCGCAAGGGTTTTTGGGCGGCAGTTGACCTGCCGCTCTTTTTTAGGCGCTTGTGTGTTCGCCTCATGAAAAAGGAACTCAGGTATGGTGAGCCGCACGCCATAGTTTCCAGGTCGGCCACATGGATATCGAACTGTTCAGAACGTTTCTCGAAGTTGAGCGGTTACGCCATTTTCGAAAAGCGGCGGATGAGTTGTTCATCACGCAAGCCGCTGTCAGTTCTCGGATCAAGCTGTTGGAGGAAACGCTGGGCGCACCCTTGTTTATCCGGCAGCGCCGACAAATAGACCTGACACCTGAAGGTCATCGCTTCAAACGCTACGCAGAACGGATGATTTCGGAGTGGCGTAAGGCCAGACACGATGTCTCTCTGGGTCAGTCCGCTTCACAACTGGCCGTCGGCGGCACCATCCGCGTGTGGGACGCGGGCATGCAGGAGTGGGTGCACGACGTTCATCGACATTATCCGGATCTGGCCCTGATTCTGGAATATCACACGCCTGAGACGCTGGTCCGCCGGTTGCTCGACGGACAGCTGGATCTGGGTTTCATCATGGAACCGCCGCAGCTGGATGTTCTGGAGATTGTGGAAGTGGCTCAGCTGGAGCTTGTCATGGTGTCAAAGGATCCCGATATCACAGTCGAGCAAGCGCTGGGAGACGGCTATATCATGGTCGATTGGGGATTGAGTTTTTCTCTGCAACACCGGCGGCTTTATCCCGACGCACACGAACCTGCGCTACGCATGTCCAATGCTTCTGTGGCTCTGGATTTCATACTGGAGTTCGGCGGAGCTGCGTACCTTGCCACCCGGGAAATAACAGAAGAAATTGCCAATGCCGAGTTGTTCGTTGTGAATCAGGCAAAGCCTGTGCAAAGAACCATCTATGCCATACACCCGGTAAGAACAGACCGGCTGGAACTGATCCAGGAAACCATCGGCGAATTCAACTATCGCGTATCGTTACCTAAGAAGCTGCGCCGACGTAGAACATAGTCAGTACCGGAACACCCTGCTCACACAAAGCTTTATCATGCCGTTGATTCGCCTTCTCGCTTTTTGCTAAACGCGCCTATTTCCGTGTCCACTCCCGTGCCTGCCCATTCATCAGCTGATCGCCCTGAAGAGCTTCCTGCCTGGCGTACGCTGGCAAGGTTAGTGCCCTTCCTTCGACCCTATCGCAGCCGTGTACTGCTGGCAGCTGGCGCACTTCTGATTGCCGCAGCGGCAACGCTTGCCATACCGATGGCATTCCGTCTTCTCATCGACCAGGGTTTTTCCCTGCCAGACGCAGCCGATGCAGGATTGGCAGGTGCCGATGTCGACCACGTCTTTCTGTTGCTGTTTGGTGTTGCACTGGTATTGGCAACCTCCACCGCCATACGGTTTTACTGCGTTTCCTGGCTCGGAGACAGAATAACCGCCGATCTGAGAAGTGCGGTTTTCTCGCAGGTGCTCACGCAGGATCCCGTGTTTTTTGAAACCCTGCGAACCGGCGAAGTACAATCCAGGCTATCCAGTGATACAACGCTTATACAGTCGCTTATTGGTTCCAGTATTTCGTTAGGCTTGCGTAACGCGTTGCTGTTTGCCGGCGCCTTGCTGATGATGATCTGGTCCAGCCCATCGTTGGCCAGCATCATCGTAGGCTTACTGGTTGCTGTTGTGTTACCCATTCTGGTGGTTGGCCGACGCGTGCGCAAACTCTCCCGCGACAGTCAGGACAAACTGGCTGATACCGGTGCGCTGGCCAATGAGACGTTAAATGCCATGCAAACCGTGCAGAGTTATGTGCGACAGGACATGGAGGCCAGTCGCTATGCCGCGGCCACTAACGACGCTTTCCACAGTGCCATACGACGCAACAGAAACCGATCCTACCTGACTGCGCTGGCTATCACGCTGGTATTCGGGTCCATTGTGTTTGTGCTGTGGCTAGGTGCGCAGGCGGTCATGGATGGCAGAATGTCCCCTGGCCTACTCACCCAATTCATGCTGTATGCAGCACTGGTTGGCGGATCCAC
>CALLPU010000467.1 GCA_938016235.1 uncultured Granulosicoccus sp.
GATGAGCTCTCGCTTGGGCATCTGACCCTGTAATAGCAGTGGAAACTCGACGTTGCCTTCAAGCAGACGCGCGGCTTCATGCATGGCGCGGTAGCTGGTAAACAGTAGAAACGCCCGCCCCTGACTCGCTTCCAATATGGGCTTGATGGTGTCAACAATGGCGCTGGTGTAGCTGTTGAACTGAGGCTCAGGCAGGCCCTCCGGCAAGTACAGCAACGCGTTGTGCCGATAATCGAACGGGCTATCCACTTGCAATTCTCGAATATTCTCAAGCCCAAGCTGGCTCTTGAAATGACTGAAGTCGCCACCCACTGCAAGCGTCGCCGAGGTAAATACCCAACTGGCTGTCATGGCCTCCATGGCTTTTTGAAACGGATTGGCCACCGTCATGGGCGTCATGTTCAGGCTGAACCCGGTGCGGAAGGTTTCATACCAGTGAATATACTCACCGTCGGCTGGATTATCGGAAAACTGCTTGAGCGACGCTGCGTGCACAACGGCTCTTTTATGGCAGCTTTCCAGCCCCTTGCCACGACTGGCAACCTCTTCCAGTGTTTCCTCCAAGGCACCGAGCAGAATGGTCAGCCGTTCCAGTTCCCGCTCGATGGCAGACGTATCCTTGATGTTGATCCACGCATCACGGCCCGGCTCAACACCAAAGGCGAGCCGAAAATGACGCACGCCGGTTTCAAGATCCTGAGCCAGATTGCGCAGCTCCTTCATGTCAGGCGCTTCGTGCAGTTGTTCACCAACGGTGTCACGCGCCAGATCCAGCAGCTGGCGGCTGCTGAGCTTGCGACCGAAAAACTGCGCGGCAATATCGGGAAGCTGGTGTGCTTCATCAATGACGAAACCGTTCGCACTGGGCAGAAGATCACCAAAGCCCTGCTCCTTCAAAGCAAGATCAGCGCACAGGAGGTGGTGATTGACGACAACGATATCCGATTCCTGTGCACGCTTTCTGGCTTTATGAATGAAGCAATCTGCCAGGTCTTCAAACTCGTGCTTGGAACAGAATTCATCGTTCGACACGATAAATCCCCACACCATGGAATCCTCGGGCACGGCCAACACTTCTGCAATGTCGCCTGTCTTGGTGTTGCGAGACCAGTCGGCAATCACACGCAAATGTTGCTGATGTCTGGCGTCTACCAGTGCAGGGTGACGCATTGCCCGCTGTAACCGATGACGGCACAGATAATTAGCGCGTCCTTTGAGAAGACTGGTTGATACGCCACCGGCCAGTGCTCGATTAACCAATGGAAGATCGCTGTAAAACAGCTGATCCTGCAAGTGTCTTGTGCCCGTGGAGATGATGATGCGTTGCCCACTGAGCAAGGCAGGTACCAGATAGGCAAAGGTTTTTCCGGTGCCGGTTCCCGCCTCACCAACCAGCACTGAGCCGTCTTCAAACGTGCTGAATATGGCTTCGGCCAGGTGCTGCTGTTCCAGCCTGGGGGCAAAACCTGACAGATGACGAGCAATCGGGCCGTCGTTACCCAATACCTCTGTAATTGAATTTACTGGATCCATTCCCGGTGCCTCCGTGCTCCGGTCGGAGCTGCGCTAATGGCTATTGGCCCGCGCAGCTATTGATATTGGTATTGCTGAACCTTTTTGTGTGCGCTCCTGACTCCCAGAAGATCACCACGCATGTCGCGGGCGTGCTCGATGATCAGCCAGTTGCGATAGAGCAGTGGCCGATTGTCTGCCGCGAACGCGTTGGACTTGGCAGCGTAACTTTCCGCCAGTGCGGCTTCCAGACTGTCCAGCTGTATTTCAGCGGCCCGGCTCCACAGAATGGCGCTCTGCGGGCTGACTTCCAGCGCATCGTAAAGTAGCTCCAGTGCAACGGCGTCCTTGTTTTCCTGTCTGGCGCGTTCAGCGGCCGCCCACAACTGCGCCACTTGTCGATCAGCCGTATCCCCGCGCACAGACCCATCGGGCCGCGCAACAATCGGCTCGACGGCAACGGTTTTGCTGGTATCTGCCTGCTGCATGCCAGCACAACCGGAGAGCAAGACTGCCATCAGAGCACAGCCAATGAAGCTGACACTACGAGCCTTGGGAACAATCGGGTAATTAATCATGGAGTCCTTCGTAAGGAGTGCAACGCGTATTCTGCCTAGCAGAACGTTTTACAGCAAGCTGTCTACCACATTGATCTCGATTCTACGATTCTGTTCCCTGCCCTCTTCGGTGGCATTGGCCGCGCGGGGGCGACTTTCCCCGTAACCAAACGGTTTGAGTCTGTCAGGGTTGATACCGTTAGATACCATGTAACGTACCACCGACAGCACGCGTTGCTTGGACAACTCGAGGTTGGCAGCAGCGGGGCCGCGGTTGTCGGTGTGCCCTTCAACGGCCAAAGTGACATCCGGGTAACGTAAAAAGACATCCACCAGTTTACTCAGCACCACCCTGGAATCTACCGACAGGCGTGTTTCATTAGGCGCAAATTTCAGCCCTTCAATCACCCCTGTGACAATTTCACAACCTGAGGCATCAACCAGAGAATTGGGTGTTGATCCGGCACACAAGTCCACCCGATCGGCAATGCCATCACCATCAGCATCGGGGGTGGCGTTTGAGCTGGCAGAGGCAGATGAGGATACCGACGTGTCTGCAACACCCGAATCCGAGTTACTACCGATGGAGCCCGGCCGGTTATCCGGCACCGATACCGGATTGGATGCACAGGCGGTGAGTGTTGAAGCCAGTACGAATGAAAGCAGGTACGTTGTTTTATTCATGAAACCATCAATCCTTTTTGCTTCAGCGATCGCCGCAGGATCACAGCGACACTGAACAGCATAAGCAACAGTAGAAAGTGTTTGTCTGAACCGGCGCTGACACTACAACCTGAAGCGCTTAACCCCGTGCGAACCTCGCCCTGGCTCGGATCGTTAAGCGTATCGGGCAGCGGCTGCTGGCTTTCCGGATCCGGTGCTCCCGGGTTACCGGATTCCACCGAGCCGATGAATTCAACATGATCGAACACGCCATTGCCGTTCTGATCCCTGGGTTGATAGCGAAACGCTAACAAACCATCGTCCATACCGTCAGGCCCACCGGCAGCGTCAACAAAATTGTCTACGTAACCGTTGTTATCTGTATCAGTTCCGCCGAGTTCAATGATGTCGCGAACCCCATCATTGTCACTGTCCAGATCCTGAAAGTCGGGCAGATCTGCTCTGTCCGTATTAACCGGAATGATGTCGTCAGCGCCATCTCCATCAAGGTCGCAACAGGCACGATCATTAATCTGTTGCAGGTAATCGGCTATTCCGTCGTTACCTACCGTACCGGGCTCAGCGTCTATTCTGCCGTCGTTATTAACGTCATAGCGGCGGGCAACACCGGCCTCCATGATATCGGGCCATCCGTCGTTATCAGAATCCAGATCCAGGAAGTCGGGTATGTCATCCTGATTGACATCGGTATTGCCCAGCGTGTAAGCAAGGCGCCCGGTGTCCACCGGTGATTCGAACACATCCAGCAAACCATTGGCACCGACCGTTCCCACCAGGCGTCCACCCACCTTGCGCAATGACGACAGGTTTAACGTCTTGATGGCACCCGATTCCTGCCAGTCCAGAATGCCATCGTTGTCACTGTCCAGATCCAGCCGATCCGGCATGCCGTCTCCATCTGAATCCTGATCAGAACCGGTTGGCGTTAGTTCGTGTTCATCAGGAATACCGTCGTTGTCGTCATCAATGTCGGCAGTATTGACCACCAGATCGCCGTCTGCATCGTTGCGCGCTGATGGCACGACTACTTCATTAGCATGCAGCAACGTGATGAACGGCAGAAACAATGGCAAGGTGCAGAGAAACAACACCAAGCACAGGGCAACGTTCCGTTTTTTCAACAGATCTGGTTGAGCAACATGAGCCTGCATGATTCATAGCTGGTGGCGGGCAGGTTGCGCCCTCGCTCACTGGAATCTAGCAGAGGAATGACAGAGTTCAACCGTGGGCAGCTGTGATGAAGCTTATTCCCACTCAATAGTGGCGGGTGGCTTGCTCGAGACATCGTAAGTGACTCGTGAAATACGCGGAATGGAATTGCAGATGTTCCGCGACACCTCTTCCAGAAAATCCCAGGGCAGATGCGCAGCTCTGGCCGTCATGAAATCGATTGTCTCAACGGCGCGTAACGCCACCACATAATCGTATCGACGCCCATCACCGGTCACGCCAACAGACTTCACCGGCAAAAACACTGTAAATGCCTGTGATACGGAATGGTAGAGATCGTGTGCACGCAGCGCGTCGATAAAGATAGCGTCAGCCTCGCGCAGGATATCGGCAAACTCCTGAGTGACCTCTCCCAGAATCCTGACACCCAGACCCGGCCCCGGAAACGGATGACGTTGCACCATCGATGGCGGTAGTCCCAGATCCACACCAATGGTTCTGACTTCATCCTTGAACAACTCGCGCAGTGGCTCAACCAGTTTCAATCGCATCTCGCTGGGTAAACCGCCCACATTATGATGTGACTTGATCAAATGCGCACTGCCGCTGGTACTGGCTGCCGACTCAATGACATCCGGATAAATCGTTCCCTGGGCGAGCCATTGGGCATTCGGAAGCCTGCCAGCTTCCTCCTCGAAAACTTCGATGAAAAGATTGCCGATGATCTTGCGTTTGGCCTCGGGATCGGTCACGCCTGCCAGCGCATTCAGGAAGCGATCCTGTGCATTAACACGAATGACCGTTACACCCATGTTGTCAGCGAAGGTCTGCATCACCTGATCACCTTCATGCAATCGCAGCAATCCGTTATCCACAAACACGCAGGTCAGCTGCTTACCCACCGCCTTGTGTAGCAGCGCTGCTACCACTGATGAATCCACGCCCCCGGACAAGGCCAGCAGCACATCTTCATCACCGACCGCGGATCTTACTCGCTCGATCGCATCATCAATGATGTTGTCGGGTGTCCAGAGACCATCACAACCACAGATATCCAGTACGAAGCGCTTGAGAATGTTTTCGCCTTGCAGCGTGTGCGTCACTTCAGGATGGAACTGTATGCCATAACGACACGCAGCTTCATTGGCCATCATGGCACTGGGCGCGTTGTCGCTGGTGCCCACCAGAGTGAAACCGTCAGGCAGGCGCTCAACCCGGTCACCGTGACTCATCCAGACATCCAGTTGCGGCTTACCAGATTCCACGCGATCAGACAGGCCACTGAATAGATTCGCCTCTGCCACAACGGCGACCGATGCATAGCCAAATTCGCCATGAGACGGCTGCGCCTGTACATCACCACCCAGTTGATTAACCATGGCCTGCATGCCGTAACAAATACCCAGCACAGGAGCATCCTGCTGCAACACGGCATCGGGTATTCGCGGTGCACCCGGCGCAATGACCGACTCAGGCCCACCGGACAAAATGACACCGCTGGGCTGGAAGGCGGCTACCACATCATCGCTGATATCCCAAGGGTGAATTTCACAATACACGCCACATTCCCGAACTCTTCGGGCAATAAGTTGTGTGGTCTGGCCACCAAAGTCGATGATCAGAATGCGTTGGTCGTGCAGATCAGACATGGTTTAAACGATCCGGTAATTCGGTGCTTCTTTGGTCATCTGCACATCGTGCACATGACTCTCGCGCATGCCTGCGCCGGTGACTCGAACGAACGTGGCATCGCGGCGCATGGCTGCGATATCAGGCGCACCGCAATAGCCCATGCTGGAGCGGACCCCCCCCATCAGCTGATGAATGATGGCTGACACAGGGCCCTTGTAAGGCACTCGCCCTTCAATACCTTCGGGAACCAGTTTGTCTTCCACGTCTTCATCGTCCTGGAAATACCGGTCACTGGACCCTGCACGCATGGCACCCACAGACCCCATGCCACGGTAGGACTTGTAGGAGCGTCCCTGATAGAGAACCACTTCACCGGGCGCTTCTTCGGTGCCAGCGAACATGCTGCCGACCATCACCGTTGATGCACCGGCTGCAATAGCCTTGGCCAGATCACCCGAGAAACGAATACCACGATCGGCAATCAACGGCACATCGGTGTCTGCCAATGCGGTGGCCACATCGTGAATGGCGGTTATTTGCGGTACACCAACGCCTGCCACGATACGCGTGGTGCAGATGGAACCCGGGCCTATACCGACTTTCACGCCATCAGCGCCCCGCGCTACCAGATCGGTGGCGGCAGCGGCTGTGGCAATGTTGCCACCAATGACTTCAACCTGCGGGAAGTGCTCCTTGATCCAGGCAACCCTGTCCAGTACACCCTGAGAATGCCCGTGCGCTGTATCCACAATCAGCACATCGACACCGGCCGCTACCAGCTCTGCTACGCGCTCGTTGGTATCAGCCCCCGTGCCTACTGCAGCGCCAGCGAGCAAACGCCCTCGAGCATCCTTGCAGGCATTGGGAAAATCCTGTGCCTTGCGAATATCCTTGACGGTTATCATGCCCCGCAATTCGAAGTCGTCGTTGACCACCAGAACTTTCTCGATTCGGTGTTTGTGCAACTGTTCAATGGCTTCGGACCTGGGCGCGTTTTCATGCACCGTTACCAATCGCTCACGGGGTGTCATGATGGCCGAGACAGGTTGATCGAGACGGGTTTCGAACCGCAGATCCCGCTGCGTAACTATACCTACCAGCGATTGACCATCCACCACCGGTAAACCGGAAATACCCAATCGGGAGGTCATGTCCAGGACTTGCTTGATGGACGTGTCCGGTGTGATGGTTATCGGTTCAGTTACTACGCCGCTTTCGTGCTTCTTGACGCGAGAAACCTCGGCGGCCTGGCCTTCGATGGACAGATTCTTGTGGATGACACCGATGCCGCCTTCCTGACCCAGGGCGATGGCCAGACGCGAATCCGTCACGGTATCCATCGCTGCCGAGAGCAATGGAATATTCAACGTTAGCTTGCGCGTCAGGCGTGAGGATAGATCCACGTCTCGGGGCAAGACCTGCGAATGCCGCGGTGTCAGCAGTACATCATCGAACGTCAGAGCTTCCTGGGAAACCAGCATTGGATCTAGAACCAGAGCGAAACAGGATGCGGGCGAAGTATACAGTGAGTTAGGCGTGTATCCTTCCCGGTGTGGAAAAAAAGATATACACAGTCAGTCGGTTAAACCAGGAAGTGCAGCGTTTGCTGGAAACCGGATTCGGCACCCTCTGGTTGCAAGGTGAGCTGTCGAATTTCAGCCGACCGGCAAGCGGGCACTTTTACTTCTCACTCAAAGACAGCCAGTCGCAAATTCGGTGCGCCATGTTCAAGGGTCGCAACCGTTACATCGATTTCAAACCCGACAACGGCGACGCCGTGCTGGTCCGCGGCAAACTGGGACTGTATTCGGCAAGAGGAGATTTCCAGCTCATCGTTGAGCACATGGAACCGGCCGGGGCAGGCAAGCTGCAGGCAGCCTTTGAAGCTACCAAACGCGAGCTGGACGCGCAGGGATGGTTTGCGGTTGAGAGCAAACAGGCCATTCCGCCACTACCTCAGACGATTGGCGTGGTCACCTCTCCGACAGGAGCCGCGTTGCGCGACGTTCTGCAGGTGCTCAAGCGTCGCTACCGGCAAGCCCGGATCATCATCTACCCCACGTTGACACAAGGCAAGGCAGCGGCACCTGAGATCGTCAAGGCGATTCGCCGGGCCAACGAGCGATGCGAAGCCGACGTGCTGCTGCTGGTGCGCGGTGGTGGCTCGCTGGAGGATCTGTGGGCATTCAACGAGATTCAGGTCGCCGAGGCCATACGCACCAGCAGCTTGCCGATCGTGGCAGGTATCGGTCATGAAGTGGATGTGACCATCAGCGACCTGGTCAGTGATCTGCGTGCACCCACACCGTCGGCGGCGGCAGAACTGGCCACTCCCGATACCTCAAGCCTGCAACGGCGGGTGGATGAGGCCAAACGCAGCCTGGCCAGAACCCAGAGCCAGCGGCTTGCCGCGCTGACACAGCAACTTGCGCAAAATAATGCGCGTCTGTATTTGCGTCACCCGGAAAACCGACTCCGCGAGCAAGCTCAGCGCGTTGACGATCTGGATCAGCGTCTGCTGCGCGCCGTGCAACAGCAATGGCAGAAAAATGCCGCCAGCGTTAAGTCGACAACCGCGCGTCTGGCCGCCCATTCTCCCGCCCTCAAGTTGGCCAGACTCGACGACCGTGTGCTCGGCCTGACGGCCAGGCTGCACAATGCTGCCAACCGACAACACGCCAGCGCGGCCGCTCGATTTGAGCTGCTTGCAAGAACACTGCACAGTGTCAGCCCATTGGCGGTACTGGATCGCGGCTATGCGATTGTGAGTAAAAACGACAAACCCGTCACCCACGTCGGCAGTGTCCTGCCCGGCGAGGAAATCAAAGCTCGCTTGGCTAATGGTGAGATTCAGGCCATAGTAAGCGCCATCAGTCCGGCAAAAGTGTGAGCAACTTGCAAGTTTTGATTGCAAAGTTCGGTTATTACTGATAAAACGCTGCGCTGCGAAATTCCGGACCCGAACAGGTAGTCCCATGGCTAAAGTCACGTCCAAGAAAACCGCTAACACCGCTGCAAAAAAGACCGCAGTGTCTAAGAAAACCGCGTCCAAAGCCGTGAAAACCAGTGCGGCCGCGAAGAAGAAACCGGCTGCAAAAAAGGCCGCTGTGGAGAAAGCTGTCTTGCCCAACACAACTGACGAAAGCACCATCAAGAAAAAAACTGCAACCAAGAGCGCAGCCAAGAAAACGGCTGCAAAGAAAACGGCCTCTGCCAGCAAACGCAAGGCAACCGCCAAGAAGACGACCAGCAAGGCGACGACTAAGAAAGCAGCAGCTTCTGCCGCTACCAAAAAAACGACAAAAAAGACCGCCAGCAAAAAAGTGTCAGCATCAAAAGCAGAGAAACTCATCGTCGCTCCCGCGACCGCTGAGACCGATTACGAAGACAACGATTCGGATATGGACTTGCCGACATCCAGTCAATCGACCGTGGTTCCCTACGAGCGAGACAGTAGCGGGCACTACATGGACGCGGAACAACTGGAACACTTCAGCAAGAAACTTGCTGAATGGAAACAGCAGCTGATGGAGGAAGTGGACCGTACGGTTGGCCACATGAAGGACGACGCCACCAATTTCCCCGATCCTAACGACCGTGCCACCCAGGAGGAGGAGTTCAGCCTTGAACTTCGCACACGCGACAGAGAGCGCAAGCTGATCAAGAAAATCAACGAGGCACAGAAACGCATCGATGACGATGAGTACGGCTACTGTGAAACCTGTGGCATCGAGATTGGTGTGAACCGGCTGGAGGCTCGTCCCACCGCCGAGTTGTGCATCGACTGCAAGACGCTCGAGGAAATCCGCGAGCGTCAAACTGCTTGAGTCCTGATTTTACCGGGCAGACGTGCAAAGCGAGCTCATAGGCCGCTTTGCACCCTCGCCCACCGGCGACCTGCACTTCGGATCACTGCTGGCGGCTCTGGCCAGCTACTGCGACGCGAAGCATCACCACGGCCGCTGGCACGTGCGCATCGATGATATCGACGAGCCTCGCTCGGTGGCAGGCTCGGCCAGCGCCATTCTGAAATCACTCGACATCTATGGCTTCGAATGGGACGGTGACGTGCTCTGGCAAAGCCATCATCTGCCCCGCTACGCCGACGCACTGTCGGAATTGGTGAAACACCAGTTCATATTCACGTGCAACTGCAGCCGGCGTAAACTCCCGTCAGGCATGGCCTATCCCGGCAACTGCCGTGATCAGGTTGTGCCTTACGCGGGCAAAGACGCCTGCTATCGAAAACATGACCACGCTCTACGCTGCCGGATGCGAGGCCAGGTGAGTTTTACCGACGCAGTGCAAGGCTCTCAGACAGTGAACCTGGAAACAGACCCGGGCGATATCATCGTCTGGCGTCGCGACCAACTGGTGTCGTATGCTCTGGCCTGCGCCATAGACGATTCAGACAAGGCCACGCATGTTGTGAGAGGGGCAGATTTACTAAGTAGTACCAGCGCACAAATCGGCATAATGCAAGCCCTGCACATACCGGTTCCACAGTACGCGCATATTCCTGTGGCATTGGACGCCAATGGTGACAAGCTGAGCAAACATTCAAAAGCACCCGCCATCATCACTCAGGAACCTTTACCCACTTTATTACAAGCCTGGAACTTCCTGGAACAAATACCGATGACCCCGGGTTCTGTCGAGGAGTTCTGGCAACACGCCGTACCCGCATGGAGCATGGACCGAGTCCCTGCCCAGACCAGGATGGCCTTGTGAGCCTGCGACCGCTGTCAGATCACAGCCTGTTGATCTTCCTGATTGGCTTGTTCCTGTTCAATTCCCCCCTGCGGCAATGGTGGTCAGAGTTGGCCTTACCGTGGTACGTCATGTTTCTGGCCTGGCTACTGATCATCGTACTGGTTGCCATCAATCAACGGAGACAGCGACGTGGGGATTGACCTGACGTTGCTGTTTGCCATCGCACTGGGCTATCTGGGCCTGCTCTTTGTTATCGCCTGGCTCGCCGACAAGGGGTATCTGCCAGATCGCATCATTGATTCACCGCTGGTGTACTCGCTCTCGCTGGGTGTCTATGCCACCTCCTGGACCTACTATGGCAGCGTGGGCCTGGCAGATCGCAGTGGCTATGCGTTTCTGAATATCTATCTCGGACTCACCGGCGCCTTTATTCTGGGGCCGTATTTACTCCGGCCCATACTGCGTCTGTGTCGAGATCATCAGCTGACCTCCATTGCCGATCTGCTGGCCTTTCGTTACGGCGGACGGGCCACAGGCTTTGCCGTCACCTTGTTCATGCTGGTGGGTATCCTGCCCTACATTTCACTGCAGATACGCGCCGTAACCGAATCCATCCAGATACTCAGTCGGCAAGTTCCCCCGAACGTGCTGGCACTGCTTTTCTGTGTCGCGATAACCGTGTTTGCCATCCTGTTTGGTGCGCGCCATCTGACACCGCGTGAGAAACACCACGGCCTGGTCGTTGCCATCGCCTTTGAATCGGCCATCAAATTGATCGCCATGGTTATCGCCGGGTTGTTCGTGGTTACGCAGGTTTTCGAGTCGCCAATGGCGATGAACGAATGGGCCAGAACACAACCCGAACTGCTGGCCAATCTTTACGCGCCCAGCAGCACGGGGCTGTGGCCAACACTCCTGCTACTCGCGTTTTGCGCCGCCTTCATGCTACCGCGGCAATATCACATGACGTTTGCCGAGAATCAGAACCCGCGCCACCTGAACACAGCCTACTGGTTGTTCCCGCTCTACCTGCTGGTGTTGAACCTGCCAATCATTCCCATTCTGTTTGCCGGTAAATACCTGGCATTACCCATCGAGCCCGATTTCTACGTGCTCGGCATGACGCTCACACTGGGCCGGGAATGGCTGGCGATACTGGTCTTTCTGGGTGGGTTATCGGCAGCCAGTGCCATGATGATTGTAACCACCCTTGCGTTATCGTCGATGTGCGTCAACCATTTGCTACTGCCGGCAACACTGTCAGGCAATCAGGCCAGGGACTTCTATCGAAGGCTGTTGTGGGGGCGTCGGCTGGTTATCACAGCCATCATCGCTGCCGGTTATGGTTTTTACATCGTCATCGAACTCAATGAAGGACTGGCCAGTCTTGGTCTGATCTCATTTGTAGCAGCTGCCCAATTGCTGCCAGGCATGTTCGGCTTGCTGTTCTGGTCTCGCGCCACACAGGCAGGATTCATTGCAGGTCTGGTGGGTGGTGCATCAGTCTGGTTCGCGTTGTTGATACTGCCGCTGGTCAGTACGTCTTTTTCGGCGATGG
>CALLPU010000468.1 GCA_938016235.1 uncultured Granulosicoccus sp.
ATAGCAGATGTTACCAGGAACTGTATGAGCGACAGCGCCAGAGGACGACCAGACTGGCCCACAAATCGTGCGATCAAGACAACTTGCAGCGCCCAAAAAATCGCACTGAGGATGGTCAGCAAGTCACCAACCACCAATTGCCCAAGATCCCCTCCGGCCAGATAGAAGATCCCGGTAAACGACAATCCAGCCGCAACCCACGTCACCGGATGTGGGAGATGGCGAAACAACAGAATCCCAACCATCGGGGTAAACACAACGTACAACCCGGTCAGGAAGCCTGAGTTGGTTACCGATGTGGTCAACAAACCTACCTGCTGGGCAGCCATACCGGCGAACAGGCAAAGGCCGATTAGCGAGAACTTACCCAGATCAATTGCCGACAATGAAAGCCAACCCGCATTTTCATTAACCGGCATGTCGTCATCAAGCTGGCCGAGGCGGCTCTTATGCGCTTCGCGTAACGCAAACGGCAAAACAACGATGGATGCCGTTAAAAATCGTAGCCCGATAAACAGATACGGCCCGACATCGTCCATAGCACTGGCCTGGGCAACAAAACCCATACCCCAGGTTGCTCCTGCAACCAGCAACAATAAATTTGCTTGCCAACGTGACATTTCACCTACCGGTAGAATACTGACCGGTGGGTACCGGACGCTTCGGGGCGCAAGCGTATCATTCCAACAGGACAATCATCCTGATTTTCACACCCGGACATAACCGTGATGAATTCAACAGACACTTGGAGATCCCATGCCGCTTAGCCGCCTGTCTGCCCGGCGCAACCGCGATGGCCTGATAACGCAGCGCCGCAGGCAAGACGCTAACCTCAACCCGGCAACCAGCCGTCACCTGCGCTTGTGGGAGGCCATTCGCCGTACTCGCGAGGAGTTGAGTAGCTGGCAGGCAAAGGTTGATCAGGTAGATACTCTGTTTCGCCAGAATATCGTACCTCGCGAACATCGGCTGACGAATACCTGCTGTGATTTGACCAGCGTGTTGATGACTCTATTCGCAGAAGCCGATCTATCGGAAGCAGACCGGTCCCTGTTGGGTCTGTGGGTAACAGACAACCTCCAGGCTTTGCAGTCGCACCCGTTCGTGTCTGTCTCACGACGCGACGCCCTGAACACCCAGTGGGTGCAATTGATCAGTGTGGATGCACCGACCGAAAGTCAGCTTGCGCGACTTGCCCGTCAACACGCTATTTTCGCTGAGTTTCCATCAACACACAGCGCTCACCCGCAAACATCGACTGCAACAGACAATTCAGCGACTGACGATAGCGATGACTCGGAATTCGATGACGACGATATCGTCTTCGACTTTGGCTGGCATCGAAGTGATTCAAAGCAAGAAAGCGTCGGCACCGCTGAATCAACCGGTGGCTCATCTGATCCGAATGACGATTCTCACCAGAACAGCAACCACGATAAATCCCGTCAAGACGCAGAGCATGATGCCCCCGATCGTGAAAGTGTAGACAAGACAGTGAGTCTGCTGGAACAACGACTATCGGTTGATCGGCTATTTCGTCAGCTCGCTCGCGTACTCCACCCGGATCGGGAACAGGATGAATCAATAAAAGCCGAGAAGCATGTCTTGATGAGTCAGTGCTTACAGGCGCGCCAGGACAAGGATATCAACACGCTGCTATCGCTGTATTGTGAGCACGTGGGAGAGCTACCCGAGGATTTGACAGACGAAAGCCATGAGGAGTTGATAGCCGCTTTGCAGCTGCAATTGAAGCAGCTGCAACAGGAACTCCGAAACAAGCGGTTTGGCGACCCATTGCAAGTGCAGATTGTGGAACGATACGGCGCCGGCGATAACACCGCCTGTGAAAAACGTATTGCACAACACGCCAGATCGCTGGACCTGGAGATACGCAGGCTTGAAAAAAGTATCGATGATATTCAGACACAAACGGGTTTACACGATACTCTGCTGGAGCGCCGCGGCATCGAACAGGACCGAATGTCAATAAACGAGTTCACTAGTGGTCCGTCCAGTTGATAATGTGGGGTTCAGAGGTTGCCAGCGGCTACCCTGCAAGGCGCGTTTGCGCAGGCGTATCGGGCATACGTCAAGCGAACGTAACGCAGAACACCACATTATCAACTGGACGGACCACTAGCACGCAACCGTAAAACCCGAGACACCGATGACTGGAATATTTCTGATATTTGCAGCCTGCCTGCTTTGGGCACTCGACACGTTGATTCGATATCCGTTGTTGTTCAGCGGCCTCAGTCCATGGTCAATCGTCTGGCTTGAGCACTTGATTCTGGTGGTCGTGATGCTCTACTGGATTATTCCCCTGCTACGCTCTGGTTTGTTCAATCCCCGCAACTTGCGCGCTTTCTTCATTATTGGCGGGTTGGGCTCCGCATTGAGTACTGTGGCATTCACCCAGGCATTTTCATTGATCAATCCGTCAGTAGTCATACTGATTCAAAAACTACAACCCCTGATAGCGGTCACCCTGGCAGCCGTGGTGCTTGGTGAGAAAATCAACCGCCAGTTTGCCGTGTGGATGGCGGTGTGCATTGTGGGTAGTGTGCTCATTGCGGCGGGTGATCTTGCCCCTGCGATGAATCCAACGAGCTGGACCAGCGGTGAAACCGGCAAATTGATGCTTGGATATGGCTGCACCCTGCTGGCCGTAATCGGCTGGGGAGCTGCTACCGTTTACGGCAAACAACTGAGTAACTGGGGGTTTAACACGGCGCAGTTAATGGCTGGCCGATTTATCGTTGGCTTTCTGGTGTTAACACCACTGGCTTTTCTGTTCGCATCGCCCTGGTCTTTGACCTCGAGTACCAAGACACTCAACTTCATTGGCAACGACGTCACTGCTGCAGTGCCAATCTGGATACTGATCATGGTTATCGTATCCGGACTGGGTGGCATGAGTGCTTATTATCTGGGAATGAAGCGGCTGCCTGCACGCGTGTGTGCTATCGCCGAGATGTTTTTCCCGATTGCGGCGGTTGCCATCAACTGGGTATTCCTCGGTAAGGCACTCAGCTCGGTTCAACTGTTCGGGGCGGCGGTGCTGCTGACCGGCAGTGCCATGGTGGCACTATCCCAAATGGACGAAGCCTCGAATAAAAGGACTGAATATCAGTAGTGGAGCCGACCTTGCAAAAAACAACGACGGCTCCAGACGTAACGTTACTGACCTTCGCTTAACGGTGTACGCAAACTGCCTGGGCAACAACCTCACCTGAAAATGTGGGCACCGTGCACTTGTAGGTTCTGTCACTGATGAACGCGTCCGCTTCAACGATATCCGATGTCGAGCAGGCGCCGCCACTTACATAGCGTGTGTACTTGGGTGGGTCCAGCTGTGTGGCAGTGCTATCGCACGATGCAATACAGGATTCTCCAGGACCAACATCAACACACGTTGTCTGTACCACCGACGCGTAGTAGCGAGCGATGACTGAGGTAGCGTTGGAAGAACTCTCGTAATCGACCTGACGATCACCGCCATACTGGGAGCCGTAGTTTCCGGCATCATCGAATGCTACAACCCAATAGCTACCGGATTGCTGCAACGTGTATTGCGTTTTGTCTTTGACAGTATCGAAATAACTGTAGCCGAGGTATATGTTGTAACCGGTGGCATTGGGAACCGCATCCCAGACCAACGTGTTTCCTTCAATGGCAACATTCTCAGGGTCGGGTAGCAGATCGTTGGCCACGGCGAATGGAACAGCAATAAAAAACATCAGCAACACATTTCTAAAAAAGTGAATCATCGATGTAGTCTCTGGTAGGTTGTGAAGCTCAGAATGAGCATGGGCGCGAGGAGTCTGCGCCAATTCTTACAACGCGTTAATAATACGTGAGCATGCACTCGATGCGAGGGTAATTTTCCCCATCGATAAATGGCAGGATGGGTGTCAACGCCCTGTCGGCATTCATTCACTGAACGATCAAATCCGCACAAGGAACCCACCCACTTGAACAACCTGAAACCAGAATGGATTGGCGCCGATTGGGGAACCAGTAACCTGCGTGTATTTGCGTTGGATCGTGCAGGCAAACTACTCGGCGAGAAACAGTCGGACCGGGGAATGGCCACTCTTCAAACGAGCGAGTACGAGCGCACGCTGCTGTCTCTGATTGACCCGTGGTTATCCACTGATCAGACCACACCCGTGATTATCTGTGGCATGGCCGGTGCCAGACAAGGCTGGAAAGAGGCGCG
>CALLPU010000469.1 GCA_938016235.1 uncultured Granulosicoccus sp.
GGGTACGCATGTGTGCCTGAGGAAGGTGGATCCTGAGCTGATCTTTCAATTGATTGAAGCCGAAGATGTCACACACATGTGCGGTGCGCCCATTGTGCTGAACATGCTGGCCAACGCGCCGGCACATCAGCACAAACGCGCCAGCCAGGCAGTGGAAATCGCAACCGGAGGGGCGGCTCCTCCGTCATCGGTTATTGAATCCATGGAAGCGATCGGATTCAACGTCACGCATTTATATGGCTTGACGGAAACGTATGGACCAGCAACGGTGTGCATTCCTCAGGAAGACTGGCCTACGCTTGAATTGCAACAGCGCTCTGGTCGTATGGCCCGGCAAGGTGTGCATTACCTCACTCTGGAGGATGCTGCCATCATGAACGCCGAGACCATTGAAAAATCACCAACCGATGCACAAACCTTTGGCGAACTGATGATACGCGGCAACACCGTGATGAAAGGCTATCTGAAGAATCCAGAGGCCACACGACAGGCCTTTGAAGGCGGGTGGTTTCATACCGGAGACATCGGCGTCCAGCATCAGGATGGCTATATTGAAATAAAGGATCGCGCCAAGGACATCATCATCAGTGGCGGTGAGAATATCTCCACGCTGGAAGTGGAAGAGGTGTTGTACCGGCATCCGGCAATACTGGAAGCCGCGGTTGTGGCGCAGCCCGATGAAACCTGGGGCGAAACACCCTGTGCATTTGTTACCCTGCGCGACACTGCCAGCGCAACAGACGTTGACATCATCGAGTACTGTAAGGAGCATCTTGCGCGTTTCAAGGTTCCCCGGTCTGTCATATTCGGTCCGTTGCCTAAAACGTCTACCGGCAAGATCCAGAAATTTGCGCTTCGCGACAGGGCAGCCTCTTCGCACTGATGCCTGAACACGGGTTGTTCGTGACCTGCCATCGTCTTCCCGAGAGGATTGGGCGGCGTTAATGAAGCATCCGGGTTAAACACCACACAACAGCGTCTTCTCATGCCATCTCCCGTCTCACGACACCAGCAGCTTTTCAGGTTATTGCTACTCGCTTTACCTGTGATCGTTATAGCGGGTGTGGGCATAATCCATCAACCCGCGCCACTCTACGATGACACCTGCATCGACAGTGACAACGGGCTCGTCATTTGTGCATCCAGCGACATGACACGCACAACCCGAACCGGTCATCACCGGGCAGTACACCCACGTTACAACCTTGCAGCACCCAAAAATGCACTGACGTGGCAGGCAGCGCGCAACGAAACACTGGCGTTTCAATTGATGCTGCGCCGACGCGACAGATCAGCACCGGAGTCAGTCCAGATCACACTGGCTGATTCGCCCATACACGCTGCTGTGTTTGCCGCGCATTACCATGCCGTGGATAACGCCGGTTATTCGTGGGGTCCCAGCACCGAAGTACTGCCCTATCCGGCTTCGTATCCCGATGCACTGGTACCCAGGCAACAGGTATGTGGTGATAGCGAGGTCGAGCTGTTTGATCAGCTACAACTACCGTCTCCAGGGCGAAACCAGAGTGTATGGGTTGATTTGTATGTGCCGGGGTCCCTGCCCACAGGACCTCATCAGCAAGACATCATGATCACCAGTGGGGAAGGTGCCAGCGCAACCTCTACGACGCTGACGGTAACGCTGGATGTGATAGATGCCAGTCTGCCACACAAGCCGAGAATTGATGCAATCGGTGAGGTGTATCGTGCCTACAACCTCGAAGGCGCTGGCTACGACAGCGCTAACCAGGTATGGCAGAGCATCTCTCAATGCTATCAGCAGCTGGCCCACCAGCACCGGATGGTATTCATTGAACGCACCCCCGAAGCACCCTCCACACCCACCGAATGGGCAACGTATGCACAGGCATTCGGACCCGCCTTGACGGGTGAGCTATTCAGCGCCGAGGCGGGCTACCGCGGAACCGGCATGGACACACCCGTGAGCATCTGGCGAACACCCTGGCCTCAAGACTACGACATCACCGTAGAACAACCCCTGACGCCTGCCCAGCTGTCACAGTATGCAGCGATGGCCGAAGCCTGGGCCAACGTTGTTGCCGAACAGGCCTGGCAGCAGACCCGCTATTTCGCTTATGTATTCGATGAAGTCGATGGTCCATCAGATGCGGCTGAAACTGACCCGGATCGACGCGAATACATCACACGCGTTCACAAGGACATGCAACAGGTTCAACAGGCTATAGATCGGGGTATCCGCGCAGCTAACGACCCCGCACAATCGGTTGATCTGGTCTGGACCAGCCATTCAGATCCGACCGTCTGGATGGATGACCCAGAGACTACCCTGGTGGATCGCGTGCGCTTGTGGGCACCGAACGCACATGCCGCGAACACCGATTTTCTACGCCACCGAATCGACAAGGGCGAGCGTGCCTGGTTCTACCACAGTGGCCATCCGGCAGTGGGTGGCCATTCGATCAACCTGCCGGGTACCGACATGCGAACCTGGGGTGTCATCGGTGCCCGCTATGGCATACAGGGGCAATTGATGTGGGCCGTGAATCTGGGAAACGATGAAGCACCGTTCGCAGACCCCAGCTACAAACCGGATGATGATCGCGTAGGCAATGGTGTGATGGTGTACCCGGGCAATCAACTGCCGAACATTGGCTACACGGCAGCCCCGGGACCAGTGCCTTCCATGCGGTTGAAAACCTGGCGGCGTGGCCTGCAGGACGCCGAGCTGTATTTTCTGGCCCATGAACGTTACCCTGAAGCGGCGACAGCGTTGCTGCACAACATCATGCCACGCGCTCTGCAAGAGGCGGTGGCTCACGGTGACTCCACACCGGCCTGGCCTGCCGATGAGGCGCAATGGATTCAGTGGCGGGATGATCTTTTGTCACTGCTGGCGGACTCAGACAATGATCAGTAATCTGCACGAACTGCAATCAACTGGCCCTGCAGCCAGAGCCGGATGGGGGCTCTGGCCTTCCGCGCAGAACAAGGCGTTAACATGCGTCACCCGACGTGACGGTAACTGCTCCGGCGCGCGCAGTTTGTGCGTAGGTTGCTAATCAGGTAAAACGGGCGAGACACCCATCCGGGAGTAAACATGACTTCTACCATTCTCAAGAAAGCAGACATAGTCGCTGATGAAGGATTAGCGAAGACTCACTTCCTGAATGCCAACGCCAGGCGTATCAACAAGTCGTTGGGGGATATGACTGGACTAACCGGATTCGGAATTCATATCATCGAAGTTCCACCCGGTTGTGAGTCCACGGAGTACCACAAGCACTATCACGAGGATGAATGTACCTATGTGCTGGAAGGTTCCGGCACCGTTGTCATTGGCGATCAGGAACATGAGATCGGTGCAGGGGATTTTATTGCTTACCCCAAAGGTGGTGAAGCGCACACAATGCTGAACACGGGTACAGAGGTGTTGAAATGCCTGGTTGTGGGGGAACGACTGGCTCATGACGTGGGCGATTACCCGCGACAGGGTAAACGCATCTACCGCCAGGCCGGATTACCATGGAATCTGGTCAATCTGGCGGATATCACAGAACCCAGTGGTGGTACCAAGATCAAAAGCGCGACCGGCAACGGAGTCAAGAATCATGACTGAATTTCGTATTGCGGTTGATGATCTGAGCGGCCAGCAGATAGCCGAACTCCTGCGATTTCATCAGGCCGACATGCGTGCCGGTTGTCCACCGGAGAGTGTTCACGCACTCGATCTGCCTGCCTTGCAGGCACCTGAGGTGACCTTCTGGTGTGCATGGTCTGGTGATGAACTGGCAGGCTGCGGCGCGTTAAAACAACTGACCGCGGAATCAGGAGAAATAAAGTCGATGCGAACGGCTGATCGCCATTTGCGTAAAGGCGTTGCCTCGCGAATTCTGCAC
>CALLPU010000470.1 GCA_938016235.1 uncultured Granulosicoccus sp.
GCTAACATTCTGCAGAGTATCGGGGCTGGAATTGCAGGCCTGGCGGTCTCCCACACCATCGCTCGCGCCATGTTGGCTGGCCTCAAGACCACGGGTATCGGCTTTTTCAGAACGCCTAAACTGGCGGAGGGTCATACATTCAAGCAGGCACTGCTGGATGTTCGGGAAGAGGCACTGATTGCCCTGGCACTTATTCTGGCTGCCTTCAGCATCAGTGCACGCGATGATGCCTACCTGACAGATACCCGTCTCTGGATCGCGTTGTTACTGGTTCAGGCGGTACCCTATGTGTCCGCGGTGCTTTTGTCGTTGGTCAGCACCTTCGAAAAACTGCCTAACAAGCTGTTCGACAACACACCGGAAAACTCTCTGTTAGGCAGGCTAGCAGACAAGCTTGTTCGGATAGACAACTAATGACACGCCATTGTTTTTTCGGTCACGCTACAGTTGCGTTGCATACCTCAGGCAGCTGAGTGATGCGATCAGGCCCGACGACCATAGAAGCGTCTAATACCGCCACTTCGGCACGGTCAGCTGATGATGCACGCGACCGGACAGGATCAGGTGCTGTTCATCTCGCACGCCAGTTTTTACTGATACTTGCGTTTGCACTGATCACAACCTGGCTATGTCGGTTTGCGGTGGAATGGCTGTTTGATATCAGGCTCAACCACCGGTTCTGGCTGCGCGACTATCTGGGCAATCTGGCCATCACGTTGCTGTGCCTGGCGCTGACACAACGCGTGTCGAGTGCTCTGCTGTTAGCCGGTGTCACCGTTGTCGGATTTCAAATGGCCAATGCCGGCAAGCTGGCGGTGCTGGGCACGCCGGTTAGTCCTGATGACTTTCTGAACGTTCAAAACCTGTTCTATTTAACCGACGGGTGGAAGCGGATCGTGCTGATGCTGATCGCTGCACTACCGCTCATTCTAGCCATTCTACTCACACCGTTTCGGCGGCCTCGCACGTGGGGTGTGTTAATCACTCTATGTGTAGTGGTATTGCTGGTGAAGCATTTCAGTGAACCACTGCGAGTTGCACTCGACACGCGCTTTGGCAACTCCGTGTGGAATCAGCCGGAGAATTTTCGACAACGCGGGCTGGCTCTGCACATTGCACAGGAATCTTTACGTACCGCTGCAAAGGTGGGCAAACACCCGGATAGACAGACAGTGTTGTCGGCTACCCTGGCGTTGGAAAGTGCAGCAGCAGCGACCGGCGAACAACTACCAACCGAATCAACAGGCACAAAAGACACAGCAGACGCAGCAGGCAAAACGGGTGCAAAGCGTAATGTCCACGTGATTGTGCTGGAATCGTTTTACGACCCATTAACGCTCGGTACGGACTGGGTTCCCGAGGATCCCTTTCCCAAAGAGTTTCGCGAACTGTGGAACGCAACGGGAAACAGTGTGGCACTGTCGCCAGTATTTGGCGGCTATACAGCCAACGCCGAATTCGAGACGCTGTGCGGTTTCCCGGTCACTGAGAATGCCGTGTTCTTTGAAGGATGGCTGCGGCGCAGCGTACCCTGTTTACCAGCAGTGCTCGCCGATGCGGGCTATCGAAGCCTGGCATCACACCCGAATGTTCCGGGTTTCTGGAATCGCACACACGCCTATCATCTGGTGGGGTTTGAAGAGTATCTGAGCAAAGACCATTTCGACCTTGAAGACTCCATACAGGGACTGCTGCTGGACCATAGCTATTTTGATCAGGTCTACGACAAGCTGACAGCACAGCAGGACGATCGGCCTGTGTTCAACTACATGCTCACTTACCACGGCCACCTGCCGTACCCCAGCAGCCCGAACTACCCTGACCAGGTGAACGCTGGTGGCGATTCCTCTTTACTGCAGGGCTACCTGAACCACCTCTGGTATAAATCTCGAGACCTGATGAATCGTCTCGACACGCTGAAGCGAGAAGATCCTGACGCACTGATTGTCATATTCGGAGATCATCTGCCCTTTCTGGGTCAGAACTACGGCGTACACGCACAAGCCAAGGGTTTGCCCAAAGATCGCGCAGACTTCACGGGTGACATGCTCGAATATCTGGTCACCACACCTCTGATCATCATCGATGGATCGAACGGGCCGTTGAATGTGGGCAAGCAGCCGCTGTACCGCCTCCCTGCGCTGATTCTATCCCTATTGGGAATAGACGATACGGGAGGCATGCTTGAATGGTCGCGCAATCCAGACGGCACTCTGATCAGGCCTGTGTACGGCATGCACATCAGCATTGGGAAAAACGGTGCAATCGCCTGCCCCGACGATTCAACCGCTGCAGATGAATGCCAGATTTCGGCCGATTGGTTACAGCGTACTCGCACGCTGATCAGCGATCTGTTCAGCGGCAAGCAATTCAGCCTGCAGCGCCGTGAAGGCATTATCCCGGACAGTTAGGAGCCTGTGCTGTTGATGTCAATCTGGTTCAAAGGCAGCGCAATGATCGCTCATGGACTATTGAACGTAAAACAATTTAAAGCCCCGGCGCGTCATGGGGGTGGTCCAATCAGACAGGGTCAGCCACACCAGAGACTACCTTGTGGGCGCAACTGCAGTAGCGGAGCAACTACAGCCATGTCAACGGTTTCTTCTACACGTTTACCTGCCATCAGTGAACTGCATGATCGCTGCGATGCAGCGGATTTTCTGGATTGCTATTGTGTTGCATCCGATCTACCACCTCGCACTGCCGCTGAAATAATCACAGACTTTCCGCCATGGACGCAGCATTTGCTACGCTTGAGACGGCTTCTCACGGCGCCCTTCGGCCTATCGAATGATGGACCCAACGCACCCGACAAGGTCGGCATTTTTCCCGTTGAATCAGAGAATCCCCACGAGCTTATCGCCGGATTCAACGACAAGCATCTTGATTTCAGGGTATCCGTGCTGTCTCAGACTGGCCAGGTGTTCCTGGCAACCTGGGTACATCCTCACAACTTGGGAGGGAAGCTCTACCTTGCGGCAATCATGCCCTTTCATATTCTAGTGGTGCGGAATGCGCTTGCCAGGGTTGGTGCCAGCTCAGCACGTTAGCGCCCAGGCTAGTGTACTGTGACCTTCAAAGCGAAGTCCGTCAGCGAATGCATGAGCAGCTGAGAAGTCATGGCTACCGAAAAGGGGGATCGGCCGCCAAGACTGTTCACTACTCGGCTCAGGCAGGCTGGTTAAAATTCTTGGCAATCAGAGCTTCGATCTCTTCGAGTGTTTGAAGCCCGAACACGGTATCTACATGTTGCCCTTCAGCGTCGAAAAACAGTAGCGTCGTTTTCTGCACGCCATATTTCTCCTGAAATGCTTTGCCTTCTGTTGTCACGATATCGGCAATGCGAAAATCAATACCGTCGTCTTCATCCAGCACGGACATGGCTCTGGACTTGAGCCTTCGGCAGATGGGACAACTGGTATCGTGTATCTGCACCACCATGGGCTTACCTGACCCGATGGTTGTCAGATCATGCAACTCTCGCTTCTGCTGGTCGTACCCGGATATGGCACCTGCCGCCACACCCAGCACGCCCAGACTCACGACAGACTTGAGTACAAGCCTGCGCTTCTTCTGTGCTGGCAGTTGTCCAAAACGCTCAATGAGCGATGTATCCTGCTTACTAGTTTTCTTTCGTTTCATGGGCTGTCATCGACCGTCAGTGTCAGATTAATTTGTGCTCTTGCTCCACCAGCTCATCAATGACTCGCAGGATGCCGTCGTGGCTACCCGCCAGCGAACCGCCAGTGCGGTATTTACCGTTGATGATAATCGTGGGAACGCCAGTAACCCGGGAGGCACGGGCCATCTGCATGGCCTGATTCATTCGCGTATTCACAGCAAAGGAATCCATCGTCTTTCTGAACTTGTCGGCATCGATGTCCAGCTCACCCGCAAACTTTGCAATTCTATCGGGGCTGCGCAAAGAGCGTCCCTCGGCATGTATGCCATTGAACATGGGCTCGAAGAACCGTTCTGTCACACCCATGAGTTCAGCGGCGTAAAAGGCGCGTGAATGTGGCTCCCATGCAGGATTCAATGGCGGTGCTTCACGAACGAATTCCACGAAATCCGGCTTTCTCTCAATCCAGCTGTTGATACTTGGCTCAAAGGCAAAACAATGCGGGCAACCAAACCAGAAGTACTCCAGCACTTCCACCTTGTCGCTGCTTCTGGTATTCAAGGGAGGGCTGATCAGCTCATAGCCCTTCGGCGTTTGAGCCAGAACACTTCGGGAAGCCGCCAGTGACAGGGATGCAGTCGCAGCAACTTGTACGCTGCCTTTGAGAAATTCGCGTTTATTCATTGGACTTGAAAATAAGTTGTGTGGGTTTATGAATAGGAATGGATGATGATCTCAAGACACCAGCATCAGGCAACTTGAGTTTCGATGAAGTCGATTAACCGATCACGATCAACATGAAACGCATTGAACACAACGCGCCCGGCAGGATCGATCAGTATCAGCCACGGTGTGCCACCGGTTCGATAATTACGCATGGTTGTTGGCACATCATGCGTGTCCTGATTGCCTGGGTCATGGCCCATGGTGATAGGCAGGTCATAGCGCAGCTGCAATTCGCGAACAGCTTCCTGCGTGTTGCTGCGATAGCCCTCAAACACCGTTTGCACTGCTGCAATGGCAACTTTCGGGTGGTCATGGAATCTGTCTGAAAAGGCTTTCAGGGTTGGAAACCCACTGCTGTGGCAACCCGGGCACCAGTTCTGGAAGCACTTGAGGAACACCCACTTCCCTCTGGACTCTTGCACAGAAAATTGACCCGGTTTGCCATCCGCGCCTATCCAGTAGTCTAACGACAGCTCCGGAGCCATCTGACCCTCAATGCCTCTTGTAGACTGACCCCACGCAGGCTGCGCTGCTGCGCCAAGAGCCAGTGTGGCCGCACCACCGGATAACAGCTGCATGAAACGACGACGATCCACAGGCTCATTAGCTGGTGGCGCCACCGCGGGGGTGAATGAGGGAATCGTATTCATGTAGCTGCGTTCCTGAGTATCAGATTAGGGGGGAGCGACTGGCCATGGCGTAGAACAATCCCGACTCGTTCCACAGCTTTACATTGACGCCGTTGATACGATCACGCGCGTCATCAATAGTTCTCAAACCATCAACTGCACGCGTCATGAACAAACTCACTTGTTTGTCGGTTTCGCGGTCTACGAATTTCACGTGAGCCGCTAGCTCGCCGTTTATCGTGCAGTATCGGGCGCCTAACAGGTC
>CALLPU010000471.1 GCA_938016235.1 uncultured Granulosicoccus sp.
AACACGATCAATATCACCCACCAACTCTCCGCTGAACGTTGCTATCGGTACCGGCAATAGAGGCTCGAGCTCCTTTGCCTGCACGGTCAGGTCGAAGTCGGTGACATTGATTGCACCGTCCCAGCTACGGGAAACCAACCCGGAACCTGACCCCCCGTAAGCGTCAAAGCCGATCCTGGCACCCGCCCCACCGTCGAGCAAAGTGCGAGGCGCCAGCGCCCAGCTGACGTTTCTGGCAATCAGGGGCAACAGGTCATCGGTTGAGCGCACCTCATCAATAACCCCCTTGTACAATTTTCCATGTACCCCGGATAGCGCCACTGGCCCAAGCTGCGGCCTGATTCGATCGAGCACAGGGGAAACGGGAAACAGCACCACCAGGGTGACCAGATAAGCAACGATGCCCAGAAAGCACAAGACGATGAAGCGCATCAACTGCGCTCCATGTTGAAACGTGCACTCACTGTCCCCTGATTCTTACGGCTGATGGTCAGTGTAGAGACCGTCAGACCGTACAACTCCAGCTCTGCGATCACGCCCACCAGTTTGTCGAACTCCACTTCCGCAAATTGCACTCGCGCACCGTTCGCTCCACTCGGCTCAACCCGTTCCGGCGGATCCATCTGGGCCTGACGTATGACCTGGTCGATCAGCAGGTAGGGGGCCTTGTCAGAGGTTTTGCTCTGCACGGCTGTACCGGAAGAGCCAATGATCTGGGCAGCACCACGCCGCACAAATTCCAGTGTTTCCTGCTTGGCGACCAGCGCCTGCCGGGCTTGCGCCTGCCGGGTTGTCAGCGGATACCAGGCCAGCGCGTATAGCAGCCCAGCTACGCTCAGGACAGCCACGCCGATCACGATCAACCGATCGCGGGGTGTTTGCCTCAAATACCATTCTTTCATTGTCAGTTATGCTCCTTCACTCGATCCGTACACGGCCACGAACCGCGTTGTTCTCGCGATTGGCCGATTGCACACTCATACCCAGAGAACCGCGCTTGGCCAATTCTGATTTCAGGGCATCCAGCGTGGGTACGGCATCGGTATTCAAGTCCAGATCAAACCGCCCGTTGCGGTAACCGATGGTCTTCAGTGTTGTCTGTGGTTGTGTCGCAAGGCTGGCAGCTATCTGCGACAAACGATGAGTGAAACCGTCGTTATTGGTATTGCCCAGCTTGCCCAGCGCAGATTGAATCTGTCGTTTGGGTCGTTGCATTCGGGCATCAGGCAAGGCCTGCTTGAACGCCCGTGCAATTTCGGCATCCAGATAGGCTTCCTGCTTATCCAGTTTGCGAACGTCAAGCCATTTGGCAGTGAACAGCGCCAGGCACAGACAGGCTGCCAGGGCTGCCGTCCAGCGCCAGGGTTTCCAGGTTTTATCGAAGTTCTTTTTCGGGTTATAAATGCCTTGCAGCAAATTGATGTGAGCCGAGGTGGCCAGGCCGCTGGCATACAGAGCCAGTCGATGATCGCAGTCGCGCATTTCCACATCCACGCTGTCTGGGGCAACCAGCGTACCGGCTTCACCCGTGCGATATATCACCAGCGATGGCGCGCTCTCCTCGGGTAGCTCGGCACGCGCGCCTTCGAGCATGATGCCGGCCATTCCCGGATCCGTTGCAAATCCCTTGAACCCATCAAGCCGCACCACCGCCTGATCATGATCCAGCAATGCGCTCCAGGCTGCTGATTCTGCACTCGCGCCCTTAAGCTGCGGCAAAGCCAGAGTTTCCGGAACCACAACGGTAGGCCGTAATCCGGCTTCCTGGCATTGCTCCGTAACCTGCTCCATGACACTGTGGCCAATCACTGCAACCGGGTAGGCATCGTCCCGACCTTTGCTGCCCAGCGCAAAGTGTAACGATTCGACGTCGTCTGCCAGGAGCTCTTCCAGCGCATAGGGCACGGCCTGCTGAGCACGGGCCAACGATCCACCGGGCACGACCGCCTCCGCCAGCAACACATCATCAGCGGGCAATATCAGAGTGACACGGCGACCCTCCACCTTGGCTGCCACCTCATCCAGTGTGCTGTATTCAACCGGCGTGGTCAGCTTGCCATTGTCGTCAGATACCGCCCACTGGACTGCATCCTCGCCCACCAGGGGCATATAAATGATGACGTGTTTGGACACGATGATTCCTGTATGTCTAAAGCGTGTCGCGGGAGCGATAGAGCACCCGCGTTTTGCCGTCGTTATTACGTTCCAACAGCGTAAATTGAGACAGCTTGATGCCTTCTGCTTCCACGTCTATGCGAACCTGAAAGTAACTGGAACGCACGTCGTAGCTTCCCTTGAGTGCAACCTCATTGCCAGATCCGGCTGAATCCACCTGCTGATCAAATAATAGTGTGCTCTCATAGGGTTCCAAGTCGCGATCCGCCACCAGCGTCTCCGGCCCATCATCGGCGGATAAATCGAAAATGTCCTCACACTCAGGATAGTCCTCATAGGCGCCGGTGTCCCAACGCGACAAGTCAGCAGCCAGTGGCTTTACCTCGTCGCCGAGGGAGGCTAACACTTCTGGCGTGGCGGTATTGACGTTAACGGGTGTCGGTCCGTTGACAACCGGTAATGCAGAGACGTGTGGCAACAGCAACTCGTAGTCCTCGGTCTCCTCGGCACTGGCACTGCTGAAGCCCTTGACCAGCTGTAATTCGCTGACGCTGACGAACGAGGCATTGGCGGTTCGGTAGCCCGACTCCAGGCCGGTGTAGTAGTCGTCCTCAGCACCATCGGGGATGGTCGCGTTCACGTCCCCATCCACCCAATCCAGAATGGCATCGGCTTTGGATTGTTCAATATTGAGTTCGGCCAGCAAGCGCTTCAGCTGATTGACGTAGAACTCCACCGGCTCACCCTCGGTGTTGACAATGTTATTCAGATTGAAGCGGCCCTGCATATCGACAATACAACCCTGTATCGATGCGTTATCGATAGGGATGGGCGGTATCGTCTGGGCCCAGTCATCATCCAGCGAATCTGTATTCTCACGTAACCCTGCCTGAAAATCACGGTATAGCAGCGCAGCCGCGAAACGCTCGCCACTGATACCGAAAGCCCGAGCCTGCTGGATTAGCCCCTCGTTACGCTCACGCTGCATGTCCAGACTCTGTCGACTGCCAATGGCCACCATGGTAATGGTGCCTAACGCAATCAACAGCACCGCCGTGATGATGGCAACACCGCGCTGAGCCGATGGCGGCGCTTGGTATGGGCGATTGATAGCACTCATCCGGGCAACGCAAACACTCGGGATATCTCCCCGTAGTCGTTCAGTTCGAGCGTGAATTCAATCGCCAGCGGCATCCCGGGATCCTCGACATCCGGAGGCGGCCAGCTTTCTTTCCACTCGCCGGCTCGATCCAGAAACCGAAAAGATAATGTCTCTACTCCGCTGAGCATCTGCCGTCGGCGCGTAGGCGCTTCGTCTATCGAGTCCAGGTGATACCAGTACTGGCGAATCAACTTGTCATCATCCAGCGCATACGCGACGCGCTGCAGATTCGAGCGTACCGGTGAGACATCCGCCGCCGGGTTAGACCATCCTGCTCGGGTAAATTCGAACAGTGTTTCACCTTGCAGGTTGAACTGCAGGGGAGCCAATTGAGAATCAATGGCAGAGCGTACCGGTCTGTCCGCTATCTGTGTGACATCCTCAGCCAACCAGTAAAAGGTTCGCTGCAGTTCGCTCAGGCGCATCGATTGCTGATCAATTCTGTCGCGCGTGGCGGTAATCTGAAACAGCATCTGAAACCCTGCTGTGCCCAGTATGGCCATCAGGAACATCGCTACCAGCAGTTCGATCAGGGTGAACGCACGCTCACTCTGTTGCCCTGCCAACCCGGTTTGCCCCGCCAGCCCAGTCATTGCCGCAACTCCGGGTTACCCACAAAGCCTGTCACCACATACACATAACTTTCAGAATCCTTGTCACGACGCACTTCAATGTCCAGGCGTCGAAGGTCCGCATCGGCGACCGCTTGCGTGCGAGTCCGTACATACCACTGGAAATTACCCATGCTCACTTCGGTATTCTTGGTACCCACATCCGGCCACGCGGGAACTGCCTGCATTTCGGTGAGCACGTTACTGGCGACCCATCGCCCGAACTCACGCTCTCGCAGATAATCCGCACGCCATGCGCTGGAGCCTGCCGACGCCACCAGCGCAGACACACCCACAGCAATGATGGTCATCGCCACCAGCACCTCTATCAGCGTAAAGGCTCGCTGCTTCATGATCCGCTGAGCTGTTCCACGACAACAGGATGCACATCGCCCGTAGCCACCTCATAACGATACTCGCCGTCTACATCACTGATACGAATACGGAAATCAGGCATGATTTCACCATTCGACAAGAAGATGATGTGTGGTTTTAACGGGTCTTCTTCAGTGGCATCCTTGATCTCCTCTGCCAGCTCTTCGAGAATGATCGGAAGCCCGGAAATGTCCACTTCGAATTCGGTGACAACCTGGGTATTCTTGAAGCGCAACTGATCGTCTTCGAATATCTCCCAGCGGGAATCACCCTCATCTGTCTCCGTCAAGATGTAAAACTCATAAGACTCAGGGTGAAATCGAATACCGAACTGCTTGCGGGAATAGACTGCCTGGTCGGCGGCCAGATCCATGAGCAATCCGGTTCGCAGAGCCGTGTCCCGGATGGTTTTTCCCACATTCCGGAATTCGATGTTGATCACGACAGCACCCACCAGAATCGAGATGATAGTGACGGTCACGAGCAACTCGATCAGCGTAAAGCCTCGACTATTGCGCGATGAGTGCGGGCAGGGGCGACGCACGGGCGCTGTCAATCGTTAAGCCAGAAGCCTGCGCCAGTCACTAGTTGGCATCCAGGTTACTGATGTCTGCATCGAATCCTTCACCGCCTTCAGCACCATCGTTACCCAATGACACGATTTCAAACTGGCCATCTTCGCTCTGGTACAGGTAATCCCGGCCCCACGGATCCTTGGACAACTTCTTCACGTACCCGCTACCGTTCCAGTTGGCAGGCTCCGGATCGCCACTGGGTTTGGTCACCAGTGCTTCCAGACCCTGGTCTGTCGACGGATAATTAAAATTATCCAGGCGATACAGCTCCAGAGCCGATGAATAGGACGCTATGTCGTTTTTCGCTCTCACAACGCGGGCCTCATTCGGCCGGTCCATGATCAATGGCACGACGGTTGCGCCCAGAATGGCAATGATGGCCACCACGACCATGATTTCAATCAACGTGAAACCGCTCTGCGTGCGGCGTACCTGCCTGATCCTAGGTTTCTGCAAACCGGTTAGCCCGGCTTGAACTGATTCTCTCTGTTCGCCCATAAGGACTACTTCTCCCGTATTCTCAAAGGGTTAATCTTCTATGTAATGAGGATAGCACCGCCCGTAAGACTCGACGCTCACAGAATGATTCAATCACTCAATCAACTGATTCGCTCACCCGCCCATCAACTGGCCATTGGCCTGGCGCTGGGTTGTATCGCCCTGCAATACGCGGGCCTTGATGACTGGCTGCGCTTTGAGCGCTCAAGTATTGACGCCGGCCAATGGTGGTTGTTACTTAGTGGTAACTTCGTGCATCTCGGGCCCAGCCATCTGTGGATGAACCTGGCAGGCCTGGCATTGGTTGTGGCACTTGTCTGGCAACACTACTCTCGCAATCAATGGCTGCTGATCATCTTTTTCGCCAGCCTGGTAGTGGGTGTCGGGCTCTGGATTTTCAACCCCGAGGTACACGGTTACGTCGGTTTTTCCGGCACGCTGCACGGCTTGATACTCGCAGGCGTGCTGGCCGACCTGCGCGTGTACCCCAAATCAGCAGCCATTCTGCTGTTACTGGTAGTGGGCAAACTGGTGTGGGAACAAGTCGCTGGCGCCTTGCCAGGCAGCGAATCGGTGGCTGGCGGCTCTGTCGTTGTGGATGCTCATCTGTACGGTGCCATCGGTGGCGCGATAGCGGGCCTGGGAACGTTACTCTATTCAGTTCGCGCCCGACGGGTTACCTGATGATTCGCAAAATATGGCTGGCATGAGGAATCGCGCGGTTGACCAACTCTGACCCTACGCTCGTCAAGTGGGTATTTCATACCTTCGACAGTCTCGACACTGCAACGTTGTTCAACTGCTTGAAATTGCGAGTCGATGTCTTTGTCGTGGAACAGGCTTGTGCCTATCCTGAACTGGACAACCACGACACGGCACCAGACACGCTGCACCTGCTCGGCTTTGCCGGCACAGAGTTGGCAGCTTACGCGCGCGCCATGCCCGGCAAAGCGCATCACGCATCAGGCGATGACACCGATAGCAAGTCTGTCACTATCGGTCGTGTTGTTGTGGCTCCGGCCCACCGGGGCACGGGCGTGGCGCAGAGCCTGATGCGAACGCTGATGAATCGTCTGGATACGGACTACCCTCATCACCATCAGCGGCTAGCCGCTCAAGAGGCAGTTGCGTGTTTTTATGACCAGCTTGGGTTCAGCCGCGTATCGGAAGTCTATCTGGAAGACGGCATCGCTCACGTTGACATGGTGCGCATGCGCTCAACGTCTTGCTCCCCCTAGCCGAGACAACCCAACACCCAGCAGGATGATCGCCAGTGCCATGTACGCGTTAGGTGGCAATTTCTCTGAGAGCAACACGACACCAAACACCATGCCGAATACAGGCACGAGAAAATTGATCTGGCTCAGAAACGAGGCCCCCTGCCTGCTGATTATGATCAGAATCATCACGGTTGCGATGGCCGTGGGTCCGATCGCCAATGCCACCAACGACAGCACCGCTGAGCCAGACGCCTGAAGTTGCCATGGGTTGTCCAGCCACAGGCTGAACGGTACCAGCAACACGCTGCCACAGAACATCAGTGCTGTCATGGCAGACCAGCGCGGCAAACGGGTCAGTTTTCGCGTAATGATGGCATTGATGGCGTAACACACAGCGGCAATCAATATGGCACTCTGCCTGATCAGATCATCACCAATTGCCTGTAGCGCTGACCACCCCATCAAAACCACGACACCCGCCAGCCCTAACAAAACACCAGTTACTTTCCAGCGATCGAGCTTTTCATCATCAGTGAGCCAATGGGCAAGCAGAATGGTCACCAACGGCATGACCGCCATGAAAATGGCCGTCAGCCCGGCTTGAACCGATATCTGCCCCCAGCTGATCAGCGCAAACGGGAGCGCATTGCCGAATAATCCAGAGCCCATCAACGCCAGCCAGATGCCACCCAACGCTGGCATGCGCTGACCATTCAATCGCATCAGGGGATATAGCATGCAGAAGGCCAGCAACAACCGGCCGGCTGCCAGACTAAGCGGTGGGATATCCCGAACACTGATGCTGGTCAATGTGAAGCTTATGCCAAACAGGATACTCAACCCGATGAGCAGCCCGTAGTCCAACGCCATCCCTGAAGGCCTTTCTGACATCACTGGTTATCCGTATATGCGGGGGTAACCTGTTTTCATCCAGGCATCTGGCAAGCGTTGCGAATGACGATGGCCAGCCGTGTCAAGGCTGGCTGAGTTCATCCAGTTCTGTCAGCATTCTCTCGGACACATCAACCCCGTGGCTCAAATGCTGTTGCCGTGTGGTGTATCTGCGCTGCGAGGGCAATCGAGTACCCGGCTGATCGAGTACGGCGGCAAACAGCTCTTCCGCCCGTACCAGGTGATTCGTGGATCGGTTGCAGTGAGACGGATCGATAACCATGATGAACTCACCACCCAGCGGTGCGCCTACCGAGTGCGTATCAGCAGCCATGCTCTCGTGACTGAATTTATCACCGATCAGTGCGCCCGCCAGCAGCTCTACCATCAACGCAATGCTCGACCCCTTGTGGCCGCCAAACGGCAACTGAGCACCAGCCAGTGCAGCTTCCGGATCAGTGGTGGGCTCACCGTTCACGTCAATAGCCCAACCTTCAGGTAACGTCTTGCCTTCGCGCTGATACAACTGAATTTCGCCTCGCGCGCTGGCACTGGAAGCCTGATCAAAGACGAGCGGGGGCTGGTCCTGACGTGGAAAACCAAAGGCCATGGGATTGGTACCAAACAGCGGACGCGTTCCGCCAGCAGGCGCAACATAGGAGTTGGCCGCCGTGCACGCAAACACAATGAATCCCTGTTCAGCCAGGCTCTCCACCTCTGGCCACAGTGCCGCGATATTGTAGGTATCGTGTATCGCCAGCGCCGCTATTCCATGCTTGCGCGCTTTATCGGCAACCAGAGGTTCACCCACTTGAAGGGACAATGGGCAGAAGCCACCGTGTGCATCCACATGCACGACGGAGGAATCACTCACCTGCACCGTGGGCACCGCGGCAGGATCAGCGTGGTCGTTGGTCAGCGCTTTTACATAAAACGGAATACGAAAGAGGCCGTGTGACTGGCAACCGTCTCGCTCAGCAGCCGTGACTGTCGTAGCGATAGCATCCGCCTGTGGCTCTGAAAAGCCGTGTTCTATCAGTGTAGACAATGACAGCGCATGGATATCAGTCAGCGAAAGGCGCCTGGTATTGTTCATGGTTTGATGCGCCCATACAGGGCGTGTTGCTTGACGACCGCCTGTCAGTGTACACAGAACACAACGCTTGCGGACACGTCAGTCAAGCCGCCGTTTTCAGCAGCCTGCGCGTTTGATCAGTAGCCAGCGAATCGTGGTCCAGTAGCGTGCTTGAAAAAACAGGCTGGTGATGATCGACCAGCTGAGCCGCTATTTCAAACAAGTCGTCGGCGCACAACCGCTTGCCCAGCATCGTCGAGCGTTTTGTGTCGCGTTTCCATAGCAAGGCGAACAAGGCGTCGCTCGGGTGCACCGCCACTGCATCCGAACTGGCGGTGGACTTGACGGCGAGGCGCTGACTCGGACAAGTCAGCACGTAACCTTTGAACGCTGCCCTTTGAGCCATACCCAACCGCCTGGGTAATAAACCGGATGAGTTCAGTAACGTTTCGAACATGCGCAAATCCTTTGCCATCTTGTTGACCGGTGACGCAACAGTACGTCGGGGCTTACTACCGACTATCTGACACAGCCCATTCTCACTGATGTCCAGACCCACACCCAGGTAGCGAGTATCCAGACACACCACCGATAACGACGTGTTAATCAATACATGGTTGATCTGCACTGCATGACCCTGAACACGCAACCTCAGATCATGGAGGACCGCCCATTCATCACTATCACCAAACTGCTGATCGATAAGATCGCAGGCTTGCTGAGTCGTTGAGTCTGCCGAGAGCCGGGAAGCGGCACTCAGGCAGGCGCTTCGCTTGAGCTTGTCACCGGTACCCGCCGCACGATTCTCAAGCTTTCGAATGGTGGTCCACTGTGCGTCGCGTTCTTTAACAATCATGAGGGTAAGCTCATTACGTCTACGATAAGGTTGTAGTCGACGGCACAACTGTCCACATGTCATTGCAGCGCCGGGTTTTGCGACAGACTCAGCGAGATCTTTAATCGTAGCGAGACAGATTTAACACGTGTTGCAACCATGCAACAGATTTGTCCCGGAAATGAGACGCAGCATGCGCCCCAACAACGCCATTCATTGCCTCGGCTCTGGCAGCGGGGCACGCGCGAAACGGCACTCTCCATGACGTTGGCAAGATATTCACATGGCATGCCGCATACTGCGCGCTGCAGTATCGTTGGCGCCAGCTGGAAACCAGCGCCAACCCATCGGATACGCCACACCGGCACTCTGTCACGTAATGGTATCAACCCCGCATGAATGCTCACTTGATAGACACACTACTGGAAAAGACAGTGGTCCCCAGTTTCAGCAGCATCGGACCCGGTGTTCGTCGGCGCCTGTTTGACTGGCAACGCCTGGAAAGTTATGACCTGACAGGGCGTGTTGTCGTGCTCACCGGTGGAACCTCGGGCATTGGCGAGGCTGCCGCAGAGCTCTATGCCACCTTGGGAGCAACGCTTGTCATCGTGGCGCGCGATCTGGAGAAAACTCAACGAACCATTGAGCGGTTGTCGAACCAGTCTGGCAACACTGACATGCACTACGTCATCGGTGACCTGGGGCGCCAGGAAGATGTGCATACGATCGCTGCCGAACTGTCCAGCCGCTTTCCTGCCATTGATGTACTGGCCCACAACGCAGGAGCGCTGTTCAATGAACGGCGTCTTGCGCAAAATGGCATCGACCTGAGTGTAGAGCTGATGGTCAGCACGCCGTTTCTGCTCACCGGATTACTACTGCCTCAGTTGGGTGTACCCCACGAGCCTTTGCACGACACTACAGCAGGAACTGCAACGGCCGCCAGACCCAGACCGGGGCGAGTGCTCACCATGAGCTCAGGCGGCATGTATACCGAACCGTTAACCGTGGACGGCCTTTGCATGCCAGACGCTACCTATCAGGGAGCACAGCAGTACGCTCGCGCCAAACGGGCCCAGGTGGTATTGAATGAGCTATGGGGCGAACGAATTTCGGCCACTCAATGCGTTTTTCACGCACTGCATCCTGGCTGGGTTGCCACACCCGGCATCACCGAAGCATTACCTGGCTTCTCCAGAATTCTTGGGCCGCTCGGATTGTTGCGAAGCCCCAGAGAGGGTGCCGATACGATGGTGTGGTTGAGCGCCGATACTGAACCTGAAAAAGACACGGGGAAGTTCTGGCACGACAGAGCTCAGCGCTCAATACACATGAGCCAGAAAACACGTAAAGCCAATACCGATGAACGCCGGCAAGCGTTATGGCAATGGTGTGAAGCGCACACTGGATGGTCATTGACGCCGGTGTAACGTTGCGGAATCAACTCGACTTGATCACGTGTGCTGTTGGAATAACGATGGTGAAGCAGGTACCCTG
>CALLPU010000472.1 GCA_938016235.1 uncultured Granulosicoccus sp.
GCTCATCAAGATGGCCTGATGTCTGGAACAGCGTTTCAGCATCAGGCTGATCACAAACCAAACCACTGTCGCAGGTATAGTGGATGTCTAAATGAGTGCGTTTACCGGGCCTGAAGTTACTGATCAGGTTGGCTGCTGTGATGCCTCAGGGCAACCAGCTGACATCCACCACGCGCCATTGTGGCCCACCGGTTGGAACGTCTGCATGGTGCGTTAGTCGGGTGAGAGATACATTGCCAATATCGAAACTGACACTGTTTCGTAACGGTAGATCCAACGCTATCTGTAAGGCTGCCAGGATGGTGCCACGGTGGGCCACGCACACGAGATCCTTGCCGGTATGCTCAGCCACCATTCGTTGAATAAAGGCATCAACGCGTGCGCGCAACATGGAGAAACTCTCGCCGTTGGGCGCCTGCTGTTCAGGCGGTAGTGGCCAGAATCCCAGATACGCATCGTTACGCTGGGCAAACAGTTCTTCGTGTGTCATGCCGTTGAAGTCGCCAAAATCCTGCTCCACGATGTCGGCATCTCGTGCCCAGCTGGCCGCCGTCGCGCCTGCGTTGATCAGTGCATCAGCAGTTTGCTGAGTGCGTTTCAATGGGCTGGTTATCCACAGCGCATCACTGGGTAATTTAGCCGCGATCCCAGAGAACAGATCGGTGTCGGTAGTGTCGCAGTCAACATCCAGGCTGCCATACATGCGGTGTGCAACTTCAGGCACTCGCGCGTGGCGAATCCACCAGAATCGTGTGGCGTGTGAGGGCTGGGGTAGCAAGGCGCGCAGGTTTTCGTTCATGGCGGTGTATTCACGTCAGGCATAACGCGCCTGTTTCGAGTGACAACTGAGCTGAAAGTGGGCCGCGGAATAACGATTAAGGCAGGCAGCTTTCAGTAGGGTGTTGGCAGAGTCTAACGGGTTGCCGCAAGGCGCGCGCGTTTCCATCGCCAACAACTGATACATTGGTGTTGTGAAATTACCAGAGACAGAGGGAGTTTGGAGTGAGTAGTGACAGCCTTGACCGACGTATCAGCGATGCTCGCGAGCAGCTGATTGAACTGACCCAGGCGTTGATCAGGCTACCCACCATCAACCCGCCAGGGAAAGGCTATGCAGATATCTGTGAGCTATTGGCGGCCTTTCTCAAGCCGTATGGTTTTGCTGTTGAATGGGTGCGCGCAACGGGCGCTTTGGGTGATAGCGACAAGTACCCTCGATGGAATCTCATCGCCAGGCACGAGGGAAAGTACGCCGGAGACTGTGTCCACTTCAATTCCCACACCGACGTGGTGGCCGTGGGTGAAGGCTGGACCGTTGATCCGTTTGCCGGTGTGGTCAAAGACGATCGCGTCTATGGGCGGGGTGCGTGCGACATGAAAGGCGGGTTGGCGGCTTCCATGATTGCCGCTGTGAGCTTTATTGCCGAACACCCTGACTACTGCGGTGCCATCGAAATTTCCGGTACCTGTGATGAGGAATCGGGCGGCTTTGGTGGTGTGGCCTATCTGGCCGAGCAAGGCTGGTTCGATCCATCCCGCGTTCAGCACGTTATCATTCCTGAGCCGTTGAACAAGGAACGCATTTGCCTGGGTCATCGGGGGGTGCTATGGGCAGAGATTGAAACACACGGTCATATCGCACACGGCTCCATGCCATTTCTGGGCGATTGTGCCGTGCGTCATATGGGCGCTGTCATAGAGGCCTTCGAAGATACCTTGATACCGCGACTGCAGAGTCGTCGAACCGCCATGCCCGTGGTGCCCGATGGTGCTCGACAATCCACACTGAACATCAACTCCATACACGGTGGTCTGGATGAACCGGAGGTGGGCTATACGGGAATGCCGGCTGCGCTGGTTCCGGATCGTTGCCGCATGGTGATCGATCGTCGATTTCTCATCGAGGAGGACCTGGCGGAGGTCAGAGCCGAGCTGCACGATATTCTGGAAAATGTGAAACAGGACCGCGAAAAATTCAGCTTCAGTGTGCGGGAACTTTTTTCGGTGCTGCCCACCATGACCGAAAAGGATGCACCCATTGTCAGCGCAGTGGGTGACGCTATCCGCCAGAAGACGGGGCTTGAGCCGGAATACGTGGTATCGCCCGGCACATACGACCAGAAACACATTGACCGGATCGGACGGCTGCATAACTGCATCGCCTACGGCCCCGGTATTCTGGATCTGGCGCATCAACCTGACGAGTATGTGGGAATACAGGATATGATTGTGGCAGCGCAGGTTATGGGTCGATCGCTGCAAACCCTACTGCTTCGGAACGCGACTGAGGAGACGACATGAAACATCCCTATCTTGGAACCGCTGTGTTGCTGACTGCTGTGGGTCTGTCGAGCACGCTGGCTGCTGCCAAAACCGACATTACGGTGGGTATGCAGCTCGAACCACCCAACCTGGATCCCACCGGTGGTGCGGCGGCGGCGATCGATGAGGTGGTCTATGCCAATATTTTTGAAGGTCTTACCCGTTTCGGCCCTGATGGCAGTGTCATGCCTGCATTAGCGTCGAGCTGGGAAATCGAAAATGATGGTGCGCGCTATGTTTTCACGCTGCAGTCAGGCGTCAGTTTTCACGACGGTGCCGAGTTTGCGGCAGATGATGTCAAGTTCTCGATTGATCGCGCCATGGCCGAAGAATCCACCAACGCGCAAAAAGGTCTGTTTGCCAACATTGACAGTGTAGAAGTCGTCGATGACAACACCGTAGCAATAAACTTAAAACAAGCCGACGGCAGCCTACTATTCAATCGAGCCTGGGGCGATGCCATCATTCTCGATGATGCATCCGCCGCCGATG
>CALLPU010000473.1 GCA_938016235.1 uncultured Granulosicoccus sp.
TGTCGTACCATGGGCTCAGACGAGCAGGCGAAGGGTGATCATGGAAGTTCTGGCAGGTTGGGTGCAGCAGCGGCAATCTGGTATCGGCTTCGATGAGCTTAGCTCCATGGTTTCCGAACTCATGGCGGTGTTCGAACGCCAGAGCTCATTGAGTGGAACCCAGGGCATGCCGTGGACGCCCGACTGGGTATCGCCAACATCCCGCACGCGGGTGATTCGACACGGCAGTAGCGAGTCTCTGCACAGCGTGTTGATGCAAACCCCAGACACCATCTCTGCCGAGTATGAAGTGCTATACCGGGGTGCACGTGTTTTCGGCTGGTGTGATTACCTATGGCCACAGCTGCGACAGGAAAGCCGCGATCTTCACGCCGGCAAATACTATCTTCCGCAGGACTGCCTGGATGAACTGATGAATTTTCATGTTCGTTACAGCACACACTGGCTGGAACGCTACCGGCGAAAGCTACACAGGGACCGGGCTATCGAGATCGATAAAGTTGGCGTAGTGACTCAGGCGAACTGTATCGAGCTCAGCTAGTCGGGCTGCCATTTTTCTGGCGGGCAGGGGTTTGGAAAAATGGTATCCCTGATAGCCTTCACAGCCTTCGGCTGCCAGCAACGGCAGTACGTCGCCATCTTCCACACCTTCAGCGATGACACGAATGCCCAGTGTTCTGGCGAGCGCGATAATACTTTTCACGACCGTCACCGCGTGCGGAAAACGAGAAATATCGGCGATAAACGAACGATCAATCTTGAGGTGGTCGAGCGGTAACTGGCTTAAATACGCCAGCGAAGAGTAGCCGGTACCGAAATCATCCAGCGATATCTGAATACCCAGCTGTTTCAGGTGATTAATGATGTCGGTCTCGATGGTCTGTACCAGGGCCGACTCGGTTATCTCCAGAATAAGGCTGTCCGGTCGCATGGAATGCTTGTTGAGAATAGCCTCCACTCGTTGTGCGAAATGCGGCATGCCCAGCTGCCGGGCAGATACATTCACCGACATGGTGGTGGCAGGGCCGATCAGACCTTTGCGTAGCCAGATACGATGCTGTCCACACGCCTGGCTGATGGCCCATTCGCCCAGTTCACCGATGAGCCCGGTTTCTTCCAGAACGTCGATGAATACACTGGGGCTGACGTGTTCGCCCGAATCCTGTGGCCAGCGCAGCAAGGCTTCAAATCCCAGTAACTTCTGTTCCTTGATCAGTAGCTGTGGCTGATAGAACAGTTCGAAATCCTGGCGATCAACGGCACGCCTCAAACTGGTAATCAGGACAGATCGATCGCGTTGCGCCTGATCAAGCTCTGGCGTAAAAAACACGTGCCGGGATCTTCCCGAAAGCTTGGCGCGGTAGAGTGCCACATCCGCTTGCTTGATCAGCGTGCTGGCATCACTGGCCAGACTCGCCTGGCTTCCGGTCGCCAGAGCAATGCCCACACTGGCCGACACGTACACCTCTTCCATCTGCAATAAAAATGGCTGTTTCAGTGCATGTACGATGGCATCGGCAACGATACTGGCATCTTTGCTGTTTTCCAGTGTGCGCAAAGTGACGGTAAACTCGTCACCACCGAGCCGGGCCACTGCATCATCGTCTCGGACTGTGTGGCGGATTCGCAGCGCGACCTGTTGTAACAGCTCATCACCGGCATCGTGCCCCAGCGTATCGTTAACGGCCTTGAATCCATCCAGATCAATGAACAGCAGGGCGATGATGCCCAGTGGAGAACGTTGGTCCAGTGACTGATTCAGATGATCCAGAAAGCTGTTCCGATTGGGCAGACCTGTCAGTGTGTCGTGATGAGCTATCTGTTTGAGTCGCTTTTCAGCCAGATACTGTTCAGTGATATCCATGACCACGATCAAACCACCTGTCAGTAATTTGAGCGAATTGATCAGGCCGGTTGCGCTGACGCTGACCCAGACCGGCTTGTCGTCCGGTGAGGCCAGACGCACCACGCCAGTATAGGTTTGACCTTCGATCAGAGCGCTGCGCATATCCATGAGCGTCTGCACTCTGTCGAGTTCGTGCAGCGCGTCTATCCAGCCACTGCCTTCATTCTGCTCGAGCGTCTGGCCGCTCAACCGACACCACATGTCGTTGGCATAGTCACAGGTCCATTCCTGATCCAGTTTGATGATGCCAACCGGTGCCAGTTTAGTCAGTGTCTTGTACTGCACCACCGTGTTCTGGAGTTCACGCGCCGAATGTATCCGGTCACTGATGTCATTGATGATCAGTGTGGTGAAAAGCTGCTCATCAATGCGCGTGTGAAATGCGGCCAGATCGATGGCGAATTCCTGACCATCGGTTTTGCGCGCATAAACGTCGGTCAAACGCAGTGGTCGGGCATCGTGAACGCGCAGCGTGTTGTGATAGTTCGCGGCGTGTTCGGTAATCAGCGCCAACAGCGTATCCGGCAGAAAGACATCAGCTGGTGATCCCAGTGCCCGGCTGGCATCCACGCCGAACATCTGCTCGCAGGCAGGATTGAATGCGGTTACCACGGCGTGTTCGTCCAGGGTCATCACCCCATCGAAGGTGGCATCAAGCAGCGTGATCAGCTGCCGGCTGGTTTGTCCGATATCGGCTATGACATTGTTGATACCTCGATTGACGATGCTGTTCAAGTGAACACGGATAAAGGCATCGAGCATGGACTGCAGGCGGTTCACCAGAACCAGATCAAACCGGAACTGTGCATTGGCGATGAACAGCAAGGCCTGAACACGCTCATCTTCGCGTAAGGGAAGCAGGGCAAAAGAGCGAATACGGGGATGACAGCTGGGCAGGTTTGCGGTCAGCATGCTCGCTGTGTCGTTAGAGAATGTGGCCTTTCTACGGTGAATGACATCCAGCAGCAGAGCATCACTCTGGCGATGCAGCAGCGTATCGTGCTGACGGGAAATGGCGCCATCCTGTTCGATGGACACCACCGCGTCCAGTGTCACCAGATCGTCAGCTTCCAGACGCAGCACACACCCGTAGTGAGCCTCGGTCAGGCGCAGTGCTTCTATGATCAGCTCTTCGCCCAACTCGCGCAAAGACAAACCGCGTGCGACACGATCGCCAACGCGTTCCAGAAAACGATTCTGGATGTTGTCGACTGCTTGTCGAACTTCATGATCAGCACGTCTGTCTGTGCCTGTCTCGCTCACCGGAATCTTGTT
>CALLPU010000474.1 GCA_938016235.1 uncultured Granulosicoccus sp.
CTGTGAATTTATCCATTCGCGTCGACGTTGTAGGGCCTGCCGGCCCCACGACCTCATCACGGACGGGATCAACAGGCCCCACGTAGTAGATGAACTTGCCATTGAAGTCGATGCCCGCCGGCAACGGTTCACCTGCTTCCAGCAAGTTCTGAATGCGTTTGTGAGCGGCATCCCGACCCGTGAGCATGGTGCCGCTGAGTAGCAAGGTTTCACCGGGTTGCCATGACGCCGCCTCTTCGCGAGTCACTGTATCCAGATTGACACGTCGAGCATCGGCTCCGGCATCCCAGGTTATCGCCGGCCAGTCGCTTAATGATGGCGGTGTTTGCAGTGCAGGTCCTTCTCCATCCAGAACGAAATGGGCGTGCCTGGTGGCCGCGCAGTTCGGAATCATGGCAACGGGTTTTGAGGCAGCGTGAGTCGGGTGATCCAGGATTTTTACATCAACCACGGTGGTCAGACCGCCCAGACCTTGCGCACCGATGCCCAGTGCGTTAACGGCTTCGAATATTTCCAGTCTCAGCTCTTCTACCCGATTGTCAGGACCGCGTTCCTTCAGGGCCTGGATATCCACTGGTGCCATCAATGACTGTTTGGCAAGCACTGCCGCTTTTTCCGCCGTTCCACCGATACCAATACCGAGCATGCCAGGAGGGCACCAGCCTGCGCCCATGGTCGGGACGGTCTTGACCACCCAGTCCACGATACTGTCACTGGGGTTGAGCATGACGAGTTTGGACTTGTTTTCAGAACCGCCGCCCTTGGCTGCGATTTCAAACTCAACGGTGTCGCCTGCCACCACCTCTGTGTGTATGACCGCGGGTGTGTTGTCGCCGGTGTTTTTCCGGGCACCGGCAGGGTCTGCCAGAATCGATGCGCGCAGCGGATTATCCGGATGGTTGTAGGCACGCCTGACGCCTTCGTTGATCATGTCTACCAGGCTGAGCGTTGCGTCCCAGCTGACGTTCATTCCCACTTTGACAAATACGGTGACGATTCCGGTGTCCTGACACAGCGGGCGGCGTCCTTCAGCGCACATGCGCGAATTAACCAGGATCTGCGCCATGGCGTCTTTGGCAGCCTTGGATTTTTCACGCTTCCACGCTTCATGGACGGCATCGATGTAGTCCTTGGGATGGAAATAGGACATGAACTGCAGGGCATCGCAGACACTGTCGATCAGGTCGTCCTGGCGAATTACGCTCATCACTCTGGCTCGCTGGTGGTGTTCGGGGGGGCTGAAACTGGCTGGCTAATGGGTGGCAGGGATACGAAACCGGCCACAAGTTGCAGCGCAATTATACGAGACGCTTGACGGGTGGCAATCTCTAAAGGCACTATCGGCACCGTGATGACTGTACTCAACTCCAACAACACTGTGTCTGATCAGCGCTGGCGCTGGCGAAGCTGAACGACCGCAATTGCCCGACGCGCAAGGTTTGCTGCTGCTTACCTGCCCTCCAGATGAACGACTTGTTGAGAGTACCTCCCCATGAAAACCGCAGAATTCGAGCGCTATCGCTCTGAAGGTTACACCCGCATTCCCCTGACCTGTGAGCTGATCGCAGATCTCGATAACCCGTTGTCCACCTTCATGAAGGTGGCAAACCAGCCGTATACATTCCTGTTTGAATCGGTCCAGGGCGGTGAAAAATGGGGTCGCTATTCGATCATCGGATTGCCGGCGCGCACCATTATCCGCGTCAGGGCCAAGGAAATCACGGTTGAAGAGGACGGAATCGTCGGGCCTGCCGAGTCGGTAGAGGATCCTCTGGACTGGATAGAGCAGTATCAATCGCGCTTCCATGTGCCACACATCGATGGTTTGCCGAGAATCACCGGCGGTCTGGTTGGCTATTTCGGCTACGACACGGTTCGGTATATCGAGCCCAGGCTCGGTGAGAATCCTCATCCCGATCCTATTGAAAATCCGGATATTCTCTTGATGGTGACCGACGAGCTGGTTGTGTTTGACAACCTGAGCGGCAAGCTCACCATTATCGTGCTAGCTGATGCCAATCAGCCAGATGCGCGGAACCGGGCTTTGCAGCGGGTCGCCGAACTGCACGATTCCATCCGCGCAAGACTGCCGGTGCAGCAGGCGTCGCATCCGGTGTCGACGGTTGCGGAGACGGATTTCGAAAGCGGGTTTACAGAAACCGGTTACAAGGCGGCGGTACGAAAGATCATCGATTACATCACGCAGGGTGAGTGCATGCAAGTGGTGCTTTCCCAGCGATTATCGGTGCCCTTTGCGGCGCCACCGCTGGACTTGTACCGCTCATTGAGAACCTTGAATCCGTCCCCGTACATGTTTTATCTCGATCTGGGTGATCACCATGTGGTTGGGGCCTCACCAGAAATTCTGGTTCGACTTGAGGACGATGAAGTCACAGTCAGGCCTCTGGCGGGTACACGCCCGAGGGGGGCGGATGAAGCCAGTGATCGCGCCCATGAGGCCTCACTGTTGAAAGATCCCAAGGAGCTGGCTGAGCATCTGATGCTGATCGATCTGGGCCGTAACGACATCGGGCGTATTGCACAAACGGGTTCGGTTGAGGTGACGGATAAATTCAGCATTGAGCGTTACTCGCACGTCATGCATATCGTGTCCAACGTGGTAGGCAAGCTCAAAGAGAACATGTCGCCCATGGATGTTCTAAGGGCAACTTTCCCGGCAGGCACGTTATCGGGCGCACCGAAAGTGCGGGCCATGGAAATACTGCAGGAGCTGGAACCCGTGAAGAGAGGCGTGTACTCGGGTGCCGTGGGTTATCTTTCCTGGAACGGCAACATGGATACGGCCATTGCCATTCGAACAGCAGTGATCAAGGACGGTACCCTGAACGTGCAGGCGGGCGCGGGCATCGTTTACGATTCAGATCCTGAGAGTGAATGGCAGGAAACGCATTCCAAGGCGCGCGCCATATTCCGAGCCGTGACCATGGCTGAAGCTGGTCTGGATGTTCGACCGTCACTGTTTGATGAACTGGACACCGTCGAAGAGACGCCGCCGAACTCGGCCCCTGGGCGTGTTACCGGAGCGGGTGAATGAGCATGCTGGCGGTGATAGACAACTACGACTCCTTTACCTGGAACCTGGTGCAGTATTCGGCTGAACTGGGTTGTGATGTTCGAGTGTTTCGCAATGACACTATCACCTGTGACGAACTGGCGGCATTGAAACCGGCGGGCATCATGTTGTCCCCGGGGCCGGGGCGTCCTGATACGGCAGGCATATCGTTGGACGTGCTTGAGCGCTTTGGTGGCAGTACTCCGATCTTGGGGATATGTCTGGGCCATCAAAGCCTGGGGCAGCACTTCGGCGGGCATATCGTGTTGGCTCAGCACATCATGCACGGCAAGTTATCATCGGTTTACCACAACAACACCGGCGTGTTCGAAGGTTTACCCAGTCCCTTTGTGGCCACTCGTTACCATTCACTGGTTATTGATGCGAACCGGGTTCCTGATGTTCTGGACGTGACGGCATGGACACAGACAGCAGACGGGCAGCGGGAAGAGATCATGGGCGTCAGGCATAAGGAGCTGTTGCTCGAAGGAGTACAGTTTCACCCAGAATCGATCAGCAGCGAACACGGCCATGCTCTGCTTGGCAACTTTTTCAAACGTGCACAATTAACGACCTGAGTATTCGCCATGAAAATTCAGCATGCCCTTGAGCGATTGCTCAGCCATGAAAACCTGAACGCTACCGAAATGGAATCTGTCATGCGGCAGGTCATGACCGGTGAAGCGACACCTGCACAGATCGGTGGGTTTCTTATTGCACTTCGCATGAAAGGTGAAACGGTTGACGAGGTTGCGGCGGCTGCCAGCGTCATGCGTAGCCTGGCAGCCGGGGTGTCTCTGGGCCACGATGATGCGATCGACATCGTGGGTACTGGCGGTGACGCAACCAGTACCTTCAATGTCTCCACATGCAGTTCCATTGTGGCGTCGGCGGCAGGGGCCAGAGTTGCAAAACACGGGAATCGCTCGGTATCCAGCCAGTCCGGGGCAGCTGACTTGCTGGAAGCAGCTGGTGTCAACATAGACTTGAGCCCCGAACAGGTGGCTCACTGCGTGGATACGGTAGGGCTCGGCTTCATGTTTGCGCTCCGGCACCACAGTGCCATGAAGCACGCCATTGGTCCGCGGCGTGAAATGTCGGTGCGGACCGTGTTTAACCTTTTGGGGCCTTTGACAAATCCTGCAGGTGCCCGTAGCCAGCTACTCGGTGTCTACGATGCGCAATGGGTGCGTCCCATAGCCGAAGTGCTCGCCAAGCTGGGCAGTGATCATGTCATTGTTGTGCATGGCCACGATGGTATGGATGAAATCAGCATCAGTGGCCCCACGGCCATTGCCGAACTGCACAAGGGCGTTATTACTGAGTCTGTGATTGAGCCATCGCAGTTTGGCTTGTCCACTTCGCCACTGACTGACATACAAGTGGAAAGCGCAGCACAGAGCCTGGCTCTGATCAACGATGTGCTGGCAGGGGTGCGTGGTGCTGCACGTGATATCGTTGTGCTGAACACCGGAGCCGCGTTATGTGTGGCTGGATTGGCGTCTACCATCGGCGCCGGTGTTGAACTGGCAGCGGAAGCTATCGACAGCGGTGCTGCCAGGGACAAGCTCAAGGCGCTGGTTGAGCTGACCCAATCGTTTACTAACGAACAGACTGAAACATGAGTGTGCAGGTACCGGATATTCTGAAGCGAATCATCGCCCGCAAGCATGAAGAGATTGAACAGCGCAGTCGGGATGTGCCGCTGGAGGTTCTGCACGAGCGTGCGCAGGCTGCAGACAATCCTCGCGGATTCTGTCGAGCGCTTGAACGAAAGATGCTACAAGGTGAGCCGGCGGTTATCGCCGAAATCAAAAAAGCATCGCCGAGCAAAGGCGTGCTGCGAGAAGCCTTTGATCCAGCCGCTATTGCCCGAAGCTATGAAGAGGGTGGCGCTGCCTGTTTGTCAGTGTTGACCGATGCCGATTTTTTTCAGGGCAGTGAAGCTGCGTTGGTTGCCGCCAGAGAGGCATGCTTGTTACCGGTTATCCGCAAGGATTTCATCGTTGATCCTTATCAGGTAACCGAAGCCAGGGCTATCGGAGCAGACTGCATACTTCTGATCGTGGCTGCGCTGGAAGACGATGAGCTTGCTGGCTTGCATGGGCAGGCCGTTGCTCTGGGAATGGACGTGCTGGTAGAGGTTCATGACCGCCAGGAGCTACACCGGGCGTTAGCGATGTCGCCGATGTTGCTGGGTATCAATAACCGTGATCTGCGTACCTTCGACGTCTCCATTGACACAACCATCAAGCTGCTTGAAGACATACCTGAAGGCACCACCGTGGTTACCGAAAGCGGCATACTGACCGCGGCCGATGTGATGCGCATGCGAACCGCCGGAGTGCACACGTTCCTGATAGGTGAGGCATTCATGCGTGCCGAGGAGCCCGGTCAGGCTCTGCAGTCCATGTTTTCCTGATTTTTCAAGCGCGCACAAAAAAGGCCGGAACCTACGCAAAGATGTCCGGCCTGTCAAAAACAGTTCTGTGACTTTCGATCAGCTGAAGCTTTTCCCGCGCTGTTCAATCATGAGT
>CALLPU010000475.1 GCA_938016235.1 uncultured Granulosicoccus sp.
TGAACCCTTGACGGTCATCGATCCGCACATGAAGTGGCAACTGCGAACCAAGCTTAAAGAGCTGCACGAGCAGTTCAGCCATACCATGATATATGTCACTCACGATCAAACCGAAGCACTGACGTTCGCCGACAAGGTGGTTGTCATGTACGAAGGCGAAGTGGTGCAGATTGGCACACCTGAAGAGTTGTTTGATGAGCCGGCACATACGTTCGTGGGTTACTTCATCGGCTCGCCGGGTATGAATATCCTGCCAGGTGCGGTGGATGGGCATCAGATACGCGTCGCGGATCATAGCTTTAACGTGGACAAGCACTACGATGTGTTGTCCGGCTCCACTGAAGTGGGTATCCGGCCCGAGTTTATTCAGGTCACTGATGCAGCCAGTGCGGCGGGGCAGGGTGTACCGATGCAGGTTACGTCGGTAGAGAACATTGGCCGACATAAAATCGTGCGCGGATCCATCAACGGCCACAACATTGATGCGGTCGTGGATGAAGATGCCAGTGTGCCGAGTGATGCCTATGCAGTGATCGATACCCGTCGACTGAATGTGTATCAGGATTCCCACCTGGTGAGAGCGAGCCGCTGATGGACAAGCCACTAAACAATAAAGCCTGGTTTTTTGTGCTGCCGGTATTTTTTCTGGTTGCGATCAGTGCCATCATCCCGCTGATGACGGTGGTTAATTATTCCGTCCAGGATACGTTTGGCAATAACCAGTTTTTCTGGGCAGGTACCGAGTGGTATGAAGAGGTGCTTAACTCCAGCCGTTTTCACGATGCCCTGATTCGTAACCTGATCTTCTCTGGCATCATCCTGGCCATTGAGATTCCACTGGGCATTGCCATAGCGCTGTCCATGCCGCGCAAGGGAATCTGGGTGCCGGTGTGTCTGATATTGATGGCATTGCCATTGCTGATTCCCTGGAATGTGGTAGGTACCATCTGGCAGGTATTTGGCCGCGCCGATATCGGATTGCTGGGTCGTGCTCTGTCTGAACTGGGTATTGAGTACAACTACGCCACCAACTGGCTGGATGCCTGGATAACCATCATTGTCATGGATGTCTGGCACTGGACGTCACTGGTTGTGTTGCTGTGTTACTCCGGCCTGGTGGCCATCCCCGAAGCCTACTATCAGGCGGCCCGTATCGACGGTGCTTCCAAATGGAAAGTGTTTCGTTACATTCAGCTTCCCAAGATGCAGCGTGTGTTGCTCATTGCCGTGCTGTTGCGATTCATGGACAGTTTCATGATCTACACGGAGCCGTTTGTTCTCACGGGCGGCGGGCCGGGTAACTCCACCACGTTCCTGTCAATCGACCTTGTGAAAATGGCAATCGGGCAGTTCGATCTCGGACCTGCTGCTGCCATGTCCATTATCTACTTTCTGATCATTCTGCTGATGTCGTGGGTGTTCTATACCTTGATGACGAACTTCGGTGTTGATGCACCTGAAAAAGAGGTTGACTGACATGAACACTTCCACTGACATCATGAATACGTCGCGCAGCGTCAACACGATTTCGCTCGAGAACGTTCGGGAGCCGATAAAGCCGGGTGGCACGAGCCGCACTCGATGGGTTGTGCCTACGCTCTATATCGTGTTTCTGCTGTTACCGATCTACTGGCTGGTCAACATGAGTTTCAAGACCAATCAGGAAATTCTGTCCATGTTCACGTTGTGGCCAGAGAACCCGACGCTGAGAAACTATGCCGTGATCTTCAATGATCCGTCGTGGTATCGCGGTTACCTGAACTCCATGGCCTACGTGCTCATGAACATGGTGATCTCAGTATCCGTTGCGTTGCCAGCAGCCTACGCGTTCAGTCGTTATCGATTCCTTGGCGACAAGCACATGTTTTTCTGGTTGCTCACCAACCGCATGGCACCGCCCGCTGTTTTTGCTCTGCCGTTTTTCCAGTTGTATTCGGCATTTGGTCTGTTCGATACACACTTTGCCGTCGCACTGGCTCATTGTCTGTTCAATGTGCCTCTGGCTGTGTGGATTCTGGAAGGCTTCATGTCGGGCGTGCCTCGAGAAATTGATGAGACCGCTTACATCGATGGTTACTCATTCCCTCGTTTCTTCATCAAGATCTTCACCCCCTTGATTGCATCGGGCATTGGTGTGGCAGCGTTTTTCTGTTTCATGTTCTCGTGGGTGGAGCTGCTGTTGGCGAGAACATTGACGGCCACAGATGCGAAACCGATCACCGCCACCATGACGCGCACCGTGTCTGCCTCGGGTCTTGACTGGGGGGTGCTGGCGGCTGCCGGCGTGCTTACCATCATACCCGGTGCGTTGGTTATCTATTTCGTGCGTAACTACATCGCGAAAGGTTTCGCGCTCGGACGGGTCTGATCATGAGCAATACACCATCAGCAGTGAAGGAACCTGCGCAGTCATCCAACGGGTTGCGCATACTGGGTTGGTTCGTGTTTGTGGTTGCCATCGTCGGTGGGGCACTATTCGCGTGGTTCAAATCTGACAGTGCGCCCAATCTTGCCTGGATGGCCTGGACCAAACCCACAGCGATCTTTTTCATTACTATTGTCTGTCTGCTCCTGGCGATGTCGATCTGGGAGGCCATCAGCCCCGGCAGCGGGCCACGAATCGGTATTCTGCGTTTTGAGACAACGCGGGGAGACAGATTGTTTTTATCGCTGCTTGGCAGCGCGTTCATCCATCTTGCCTGGCTCGGTTTTGTAGGGCCAGACTTGTGGAAAGCATTGGGAGTATCACTTGTGTATGCCTTGTTGGTATTCACACTGGTATGACCTATTCGTTGTACTTACACGCATCACTATCCATTGGGAGGAAACAAATGCGTCATTTCAGGCAGGCCAAAACTGCAATAGCAGTGGCTGTATTTCTCGGTACCACGCATGCTGCGCAAGCGGACATGGCGGCGGCTGAGGATTTTTTAGCAAGCGAGATTGGTGAGCTTTCCGTGCTCAGCAGCGATGAGCAGAAAGCAGAAATGCAATGGTTCATCGATGCCGCCAAACCGTTCGCGGGCATGGACATCAAGGTAGTCTCAGAAACCATTACTACTCACGAGTACGAGTCCAAGGTACTGGCACCTGCGTTTACGGCCATTACCGGTATCAACATCACTCACGACCTGATCGGTGAGGGTGACGTGGTTGAGAAGCTGCAGACACAGATGCAATCAGGTGAGAACATCTATGATGCCTACATCAATGATTCGGATCTGATTGGCACTCACTGGCGCTATCAGCAGGCTCGCAACCTGACAGACTGGATGGCGGGCGAGGGCGCGGACGTCACATTGCCTACACTGGATATCGATGACTTCATTGGCAAGGACTTCACAACAGGCCCTGATGGCAAGCTGTATCAACTTCCCGATCAGCAGTTCGCCAACCTGTACTGG
>CALLPU010000476.1 GCA_938016235.1 uncultured Granulosicoccus sp.
CTATTCGAGTGAAGAAGGCAGACTGAATACCTGGTAGTTCCAGGGGACCGCTGTGCGCCCCATTGTGCACGGTGATTGACGCCAGCTTACGGGAAGCTGTGAGTGTGTACAGTCAGGCACACCTATGGCATTCTGATCAATCTGATGATGTGTCCACCGCAAAGAATACTATTCAAGGAGATCGCATGAATGCTGCCCTACTGAAATATTTCGCCGCTCCACTGGTCGCCATTGGCTTATCCACCTCTACCCTGCAAGCCGCAGACGTCACAATGAATCTGGGGTTCGGAGCCCCTGAAGACTCCATCTACGGCCGATTTGCAAAAATCTTCAAGGAAAAGGCTGAGGACTACACCGCTGGCACGGTGGAAGTGAAAATCCGCTGCTGCAACCAGATTTCCAGCGAAGATGAAGGATTCAAAGCCATGCAGTTGGGCACGGTGGACGGGTTTTTCATTACCGCTAACAACGTGTCGCCTCACTGGCCATTGATGGACGTGACCGTGCTGCCGTACGTGTTCCAGAACGAAGACCATCTGGAACGTGTTGTTGATGGTCCGGTGGGTGACCTGATGAAAGAAAAACTGCAGGCAGAAACCAGTGTTCACCTGCTCTCCTTCGGCCCCGCTCTGTACCGGGATTTCTATAATTCAGTGCGGCCGATCAATACGATGGCAGACATGGAAGGGCTGAAAATACGTGTGCCCAAGAACGAAGTGATGCTGGCTACCTTTGAAGCATTCGGTGCCAACCCTGTGCCCCTGGCATGGTCAGAAACACCCACCGCCTTGCAAACAGGTACCGTCGATGGCGGCGACAACGGCACCTCGTTCATTCGTGACATGAAATTTTTCGAGTTCGAACCGCATCTGGTGATTCTTGAGCACTTTGTGTCCATGGCCCCGCTGTTTGCATCCGATGCGTTCATGAAGCGCCTCAGCGACGAGCAACGTGAGCAGGTTCAACGTGCCGCCACGGATGCGGGTGCAGAACTGCGGGAAATGGTTCAGAACGAAACCAACGACATACGCGATTGGCTCGTGAGCGAAGGTGGTATGGCCATGACAAAGCCCGACAAGGCCGATTTCATTGCCGCGGCGCAAACCGTCCAGCAGGATTTTGCCGAGCAACGTGGGGAAGAATTCGTGGAGCTTGTTAACAAGATTCAGGAAGCCGCACAATAGCGTTGCCAATTTCGTTGTGAGGGTGACCCAGCAAGCGCCCTCACAACGATTGCCTGCCAGTTAACCATGCCCGGGGAACGCCAATGACAGCGCTGAAGTGGCTGGAGCGGCATTTTGAAGAACTGATCTGCTGCAGTTGCCTGGTCGTTATCGCTGTTAGCGTCTTCGCACAAGTTGTAGCGCGATACATTTTTGAAATTGCACTGCATTGGACCGAAGAAGTTGCTGCCATCAGCATGGTCTGGGCGGTGTACATGGGCGCGGCGCTGTGTGTACGTGAGCGCTACCACATTCGTATCCTGATCGTCGTTACCACACTACCCACCCGACTGGGTCGCATCGCTATTTTCATTGCCGACTTTTCCTGGGCCTGCTTCAGCCTGTTCATGATGCGAGTCAGCTGGGAATATCTGCAGACTATCTGGAAATACCCGTCAACCAGCCCCAGCCTCGGCATCAACGAATTCTATCCACAGACCATCCTGTTCATCGGTTATACGCTGATGCTCATCCGGCTGATTCAATACTACATCCAGTGGTTTCGGGCAGGCGGTCAAGGGTTGCCCGGCATGCTGGCAGAAGATGGCGACAACCCCATCAACGACAGCGAGCAGCACGTATGAGCCCGCTGTTGATGCTGGCCATTGCGTTCGTGGTGCTGACACTCATTGGTGTGCCCCTGTTTGTGGCCGTCGGATTAACCACAGCGCTGGCGCTGTTCCTGATCGACATCCCGTACACGCTGCTGGCTCAAACCGGCTACGGTAGCCTGACACCTTTTCCACTGCTGACCATTCCGCTGTTTGTGCTGGCAGGCCGCTTGATGGAGGTGGGTGGCATGGCGACTCGAATGATCAGCATTGCCACCAACCTCGTGGGCGCTTATCGAGGCTCAATGGGACTGGTGACGGTGTTTGCCTGCATGTTGTTTGCAGCGTTATCAGGATCCGGGCCGGCTACCACCGCAGCCATTGGCTCTGTCACTGTGCCGGCCATGCGACGCGACGGATACGACGTGCCGTTTGCAGCAGCCATTACCGCCAGCGCAGGCGCACTGGGCAGCCTGATACCGCCCTCGAATCTGCTGATCATTTATGGCCTTGTGTCTGAGACATCCATACCCCGGCTGTTTCTGGCCGGCGTGTTGCCAGGCATTCTGATCACGCTGCTGTTGATGGTCACCAGCTATATCATCGCGCGTCGCCGCAACTATGGCGGCGGTGGTGAGCCGTTTGCCTGGTCACCCTTTCTCAAAGCAGCATGGGACGGTAAATGGTCCATTGGTGCACCCGTCCTGATTCTCGGCGGTATCTATGGTGGCGCATTTACGCCCACCGAAGCTGCCGGTGTTGCGGTATTTTATGCGCTGTTCGTTGGCGCGTTTGTCTATCGTGAACTGACCATCACCAAACTGATAGAGGCACTGCGTTTCACCGCATTGCTCACCGGTATTCTCATTCTTCTCACGCCCACACTGGCGTTTGGTCAGCTGACAGCATTCTTCGATGTCCCGTCAGCGGTACAGCAAGGCATCACGTCCATCACTGAGAACCCGTTTCTGGTGTTGTTGCTGATTGGTGTTTTCTATATTTTCATTGGCACATTCATGGAATCGCTGGCGCAGATAGTTCTGTTCACAGCTGTCTTTCTACCGTTGGTCACGTCACTGGGTATTGATCCGGTTTTCTTCGGCATCTTTACCGTCATCACGTGTGAAATCGGTTTTCTCACACCACCACTGGGCGCAAACCTGACCGTAGCAGCGCGTATATCCGGCATATCCATGGAACGTATATCGGTTGCGGTTCTACCATTCATTCTGGCTTACATCATCGGTTTACTGATTCTCATAGCCTTCCCTGATATTGCATTACTGCTGCCAAACTGGTTGTACGGTGAAGCCAAATAGGAGCCACCCATCGTGTACGACGTAATACTCAAAGGCGGTGAAGTGTTCGATGGCACAGGAGCCGACGGCTTCGTGGGAAACGTCGCCATACAGGATGGGCTGATACGCGCCATAAGCCGCGAACCCTTATCAGGTGCCAAAGAAGTCATTGACGTAACCGGCTTGACGGTTTCACCCGGCTTTGTGGACATGCACACCCACTCCGACTTTACGCTGATAGCCGATGGGCGAGCCCAGAGTCAGGTGCACCAGGGTGTCACCACCGAAGTCATCGGACAATGTGGTATCAGCTGCGCCCCGGTATGCTCGCACGCCAACATACCGATGGTGTCTCCCTGGTATACCGGCGATGCTCAACACGCAAACTGGCATGGATTCGGTGAGTATCTGGACACGCTGGAAGCTGGCGGTCTGGGGGTCAACGTCATGGCTTTCGTGGGTCACGGCACGATTCACCGGGCCGTACTCGGCGGCGAACTGCGTGCGGGAGAGCCGGACGAAATCGTATCCATGGCGCGCCTGGTAGACCAGGCCATGGATGAAGGCGCTGGGGGCTTCTCATCGGGTCTGGAATACTTTCCGGGCATCCTGGCCGCCCCGGAACATCTGGTCCCTCTGTGTGAGGTGGCTGCCAAACACGGGCGACTCTACGCTACGCATGTTCGTAACCGTGATACACATTATGACCTTGGGTTTGCCGAGGCAATAGCCACTGCCCGCCAGTCTGGCGCTCGATTGCAAATTTCCCACATACAACCCAAGTTCGGTGCACCACCGTATGCCATGGAGCACACGCTGGAGATGATCGAGCTGGCCCGCAAACACGGTGCTGATATCGCCTTCGATATCATTCCCCACGATTGGGCTCATACGTTAATGGCCGCTATCCTGCCAAAGTGGGCGCAGGCGGGCTCAGTGGACGATGTCCTGATGCGATTGCGAAACCCGCAAGATCGGGAAAAGATCAAAGCTAACACGCAGCCTATGTGGTTGATAGTCAAAGCGCGCCAATGGAAAGATGTGGTTCTGTTGAACGCCACGGAAAACAAGGATCTGGTGGGAGCAGATTTCGAAGAGATTGGCCGAATGCGCGGTGTGGATCCCTATGACGCAGTACTCGATATCCTGATTGAGGAAGGCGACAATCTCATGGCTACCCTGTGGACGTCGCGATCCTTCCGAACCAATGACCTGGATTTATGCCTCGGTCAACCAGAATGTGCGGTCATATCCGACACCGTTGCCATCGCTAACGACGGGGTCCTGAAAGATCACATTGGATCGTTGAGCGGGTACGGTTGGGCAGCCAGATTCCTGCAGCACTATGTTCGCGACAGAGCGTTACTGAGCGTCGCCGAAGGATTGCGCAAGATCACGTCCATTCCTGCCGAGCGTCTGGGGCTGATCAACCGTGGTAAATTGAAAGTGGGTTATCACGCTGATGTGTGCGTTTTCGATGCCGCCAGTATTGCCAGTAACGTCACCGCAAAACACCCGCGCCGTTATGCGTCAGGGATTGCACACGTGCTGG
>CALLPU010000477.1 GCA_938016235.1 uncultured Granulosicoccus sp.
ACGGTGATAACCTCTAAAAGGTATTCACGAAACACGTGCCGGAATGATTCAGATAGTGCTCGTCACGTTTGAAACTCTGGAATAAATTACGTGCTGACGTGCTGACGTGCTGACGTGCTGACGTGCTGACGTGCTGACGTGCTGACGTGCTGACAGCGAGAGTTTGAACCAAGAGGGGTAGGCGGTTTCGTTTTCATTGATCCGCTTAAACCCATCGACTGCGGGATTGATAGGTTATGAACTGGATAACGACCTATTCACATCATAATGGACAAATTGGAGTGCTGTTGGATGTGAAAGTATCAAACGATATTAGTCGTAACAGGGTAGAGTTTATTGAGGAATTTGCGCAATTATGCCGAGATATCGCTATTCATATTGCAGCGACGAACCCAACTGATGTTGCAGCATTGTTAAACCAACCATTCGTTAAAAACCCTGACCAAAAAGTCATAGAGCTATTGAACGAAAAATCGGAATCATTACATGATTCGATTGCCATATCACGCTTCATGCGATGGGATACGGGCACATCTGGCGATGGCAATGATCCAAGGCACGATCCGGCGCTAGCGATGCAAGTGAAAAGTGCTTGAGCGCTGTTATAGCGAATAAAGCTTTGATTTTTGGTATTGTTAGTTTGTTTACCCTATTGAGCGTGATGTAGCATGGAAGGCTGCTGATTGCTGATAGGAAGAAACCTGCTTATGACGCTGCCTGTCATTGACTTCGTGACCGTGCGAACGGTTCTGGTACCGGTTAACCCGCCCCATCGAACTGCCAGTGGTGTTGTGGCCAAGTCGCCTCTGGTGCTGATTGACATACATTGTGAGGGTGAGCTTTCGGGGCATGCCATTGTCTTTGCCTACACTCCCATCGCGCTTAAGCCTCTGGCTGACCTGATAGCAGGGTTCTCTGACGTGCTGGCAGGTGAGGGGCTAAGCCCCGTAGCGATCAATCAGAAGTTGCTTAAACAAACCCGGCTTCTGGGTTCTCAGGGGCTAGTCGGAATGGCCATAGCTGGAATCGATATGGCGTTGTGGGATGCACTGGCGCATCATCAGCAACTTCCCTTGCATCGGTTGTTGGGTGGCAACGTCACGCCAGTCAAAGCCTATGGGGGTACGGGCTATGATGGTGAGTTGGAAACCGCGCGGCAGGCTGAATCGTGGGCAAGCAAGGGCTTTAAAGGTGTCAAGGCCAAGATAGGTTATCCGACAGTAGCCGAGGACCTGCGTGTAATCCGTGCAATGCGGGCAGCAGTGGGGCCAGACGTTGGTTTGATGGTGGACTACAACCAGTCATTGTCGCCTACCGACGCGATCGCCCGGTTATCGCATATAGACCACGAAGATTTGCTTTGGATTGAGGAGCCAACGCGTGCACATGACTATCGCAATACTGCACGCATCAAGGATGCCATCAATACACCGATTCAAAGCGGTGAGAACTGGTGGGGGCCGGAAGATATGCAATTGGCTTTGGAGGCTGATGCATCAGATTTCGTTATGCCAGATGTCATGAAGATTGGTGGTATAACGGGTTGGCAAAAAGCGGTTCATCTAGCCGAAGCTGCTGGAAAGCAAGTGTCCAGCCATTTGTGGCCGGAGGTAAGTGCGCAGCTATTGACGGTTGGCTCAACATCACACTGGTTGGAATATGTGGATTGGTGGAATGCCATATTGGCGGAGCCACTGGTTGTGACCAACGGATACTGTGATTTTGAGGCTGTTGCGCAAGGCAGTGGAATTACCTGGAACGAAAAAGCTATTGAGCGTTATCGCGTTTAGCACCGGTAACGTCGCTGCGACCCGATTCAACACGACTTCATGTTTTGCATGCTTAGACAACTCATGAACAACAGCACAATGCTTTTCCGGTAGAAATACTAAGAGCTTTGTGCTTGTTCGAGTTGTCCGAGAACTATATTCGTTTTTATCATCTTTGCGTTTCAGTTCACGATGATCCATGTGGTGAGGTAACAGCACGAACAACGCCTCTTGACAGCAGTTCGTGTGAGCTGGAATAGTCGCTATACGCGGCATTGTATTACTCGACTAGAATTCGACTCTCTGAACGAGGCCCTATGAATCAAGAGCGCCCTGCTGGCCTGGTGAGATTCATGGAATCGCGATCGTGGTGTGACCAATCGTCTGAAAAGGTGATTGCTGGTTAGTGCCGACTAAATCTGTCTGGCTGGCTGATAGACGTATACACCGGTACCAGGCTGTCGTCAAAGATGATTCCGTGCGCCGTAATGCAATGAGAATCGGGTTATAAATCCACGTGATACCGGGTCATTGCATTGCACTGCATTGCACGACAAATAGCTTTGAGATTGCTTATAGTTACTATAAAATGTAGATTCGTTAACAACTTGGGCATTTCCGGATTGGGCGACAACCTATGTTAGGAAAATCATCTGGAGTATTTGTTGGATTGCTACTCCTTGGCAGTGTCGGTTATGCAATCGGCGGCGAAAAGCTGACTGAGAATGCTGCGTCGACAGCAGAGGATGCCCTGACCGGGAATGTCGAAGCAGGAGAGGAGAGATATAAAAAGAGCTGCATCAATTGTCATGGAGCCGCAGGAAAGGGGGTCGCCAGTTATCCAAAAATATCTGGCCAGGAGATTTCATATACGAAATCTAAATTGGAAACCTACAGAGATGGAATCAAGATAGGGCCCAATTCTTCTTTGATGATAATGATGGCAAAGCCACTGACCGATGAGGAAATCGCTGATTTGGCAGCATACTTAAAGGAAGCAACTATTTAACGTAATTGATTGCTCACAACCACAGGAAGAAGAAATGTACAAGTATAGGAACACCACGATCTTTGCGTCTGCACTGATGATGATCGGGCTCATCCCTGGCGCTCATGCCGATGGTCATGGGAAGGGAATGAATGTCCCCTTCATAGAAACCACAGAGTTCATGACCGGTCTTGAAAATCCATGGGATATGGCTTTCTTACCTGATGGAACCATGTTCTATACAGAAAAATGCAAAGGACTTTCAGTTCGAGAAAGCTCTGGCGATGTACATGCACTCTATGGTGCAAAAGGAACCAGCGGCTACGCTGATTCAGGAGAGGATCTTTTCTGCGACGGTCAAGCGGGTGTGCTGGGTGTCGTTGCTGACTCGAATTTTGAGGAGAATCGTACCGTCTATCTCTATTCGTCATCCACTAAATATTATGGCGACGGTTGTAAAACCAACTTCGAAAAGTGCGATGGGAACATTGTGATGAAATTCAAGGTCAGTGACGACCTTAAAAGCGTTTCTGATCGCACGGATATCGTCACCGATATCCAGTACAAGCCGTTTGAATCGGATCAGCCATTCGGTGGGCCCGGCGCTCACAATGGTGGCAGGTTGCGCATAGGGCCAGAAGGCTACCTCTGGGTAACCGGTGGTGATCGGCACAGAGGAATCTGTCCTCAGGATGGCCAATTGCTGTGCGGTAAAATACTCAGGATCGACGGGGACGGCAACGCACACCCCGATAACAATCCGCCGGAAGGCTTCGACAAGCGAATCTATACGTATGGTCATAGAAACGTACAAGGCATAGATTTCCGTCCGAGCGACGGCCGAGCCTTCACCGCAGAGCATGGGCCATGGCATAGCGATGAAATTACTGCACTGGTCAATGGTGGCAATGCTGGTTGGGATCCTGCGCAACTAACCGGTGGTAGAGGCGAATGCCCGGATGAGTATTGCGGTTATGAGCCTAACCAGCTGGATGCTATGGATCCTGCCATTCGAGCGGCTTATACCCCCATGAGTGATACTCGTTTTGAAGATTTGATGCCACCTTCCTGGAACAACCATGGTTTCTCACAAGGTACGAGCTCTGCAGCCTTCCTGACAGGTAGTAACTGGGGTATCTATGAAGGGCGTTTGAGCGTAGGCATCATGGGAATTGGTTTCGGCAACACACCTCCTGGATCGCGTATTGATGTTTACGATCTCGCCGATGATGGGCAATCAATCAAAGGTGCGATCATAATGCCAACGGCGATCACAACGCGATATCGCGGTCTGGTGATGGGGCCGGACAATGCCTTGTATGCCACCGTGGATGACGGGATCATCTACAAGATCTCAGCGACTGCTCAGTACTAAGGCAATTCTCACGTAAGACGTGTTCGATGTATGAGAGGGGCTCGCGCTATGCAAGTAGCGCGAGCTCACTTTCTGCGACTCGTGAGTCTG
>CALLPU010000478.1 GCA_938016235.1 uncultured Granulosicoccus sp.
CCCTTGAATCCGCTGACTATGGGGGAAACGAGTATTTTAGCGCTGATTGAACCTCTCCAACTGACTTTTCAAAAAAGGTTGCCACACTCAATGACGCATCACGTCGCTCATGTTAGTGGACAGGCTACGTGCCATGACCAGTGCATCCTCACGCCCCTGGTGAGAATCGTAGTAGGCCTTGCGCAAACCAATCTCGTTAAAGCCTGATCGCTGATACAACTCCACCGCACGGGGGTTGGATGGGCGAACTTCCAGGAAAATCATCTGCGCGCGGTGGGCACCCGCCTGCTGCACCAGGTGCTCAAGCAGCAACCGTGCGAAACCCTGGCGTTGCCAGGGTTGGTCTATGCACAGATTCAGGATGTGCGCCTCGTCAGCACCAATTTGCATGATGCCATAGCCGATAACATCATCGTCCAGCAGCACGCGCTGGCAGATATAGCCGGCCTTGATACAGTCGCGAAAAATGCCGTCACTCCACGCAAAATCATAATTGCGCCGCTCGATGGTACCGATCAAGGGCACATGCCTGACATGCATGGGCGCAAATGAAAGCTCTGCCTGGATCGGATTACTGCTCATGCCCTGCTCCTGAACTACAACACGCGTTGCAACGCTTTCAATGCTTGCCAGGCATGACGTTTCAACCGGTTATGACGCAGTAGAACATCCGGGTGCGGAATCCTCCACAAGGGCGCATGCGTGCAAGCCAACGTGCCAGGCTCAGCGTCGGTACTGAAGTTCTTGTTATCCATATCCCAGTTCTGCTGCATCAACAGCACGGCTTTCGTGTTGTGATTGCACACATCAGACACGAGGACATCGGCATCGCCAGGCTCACTGGACAGGCAGCAAAGCCGCAGTGTCTGACGGGACAGGCCAATGGCCCTCATCATCAAATCGAACAGCCTGGATGCGTCACCGTCCAGAGCCTGTTGCGAGGCGCCGTGGTCTGGCTGAACCACGACCAGCAATGCGGCATCTTCAGGGCCGGTTACCGAGCGAGCGCGCCCTGCAACCACAAATGCGGCCAGTGGCTGTTGCCCTAGCCAGGCTTGCAGCTTGTCGAGCTCCACCGGCATCGACACGTTGGCAAGAGGTTCATTGACAGCCGTGTTGTCTAAAGGCAGCTCTCGGGTGTGAGAGCGCTGAACCCACGGCACCATGCCCATGGCGTCGAGGCAGTGCAGTTGGCGAGCGGTGAACATCATACGAGCTTAAGCATGCCGTCAGACCCAGCCTTACTCGCCGGAACGCTGCTGGCGTGTGCGCTTGCGATAGAAGCGAAACAGGTAATACACAGGGCCTGACAGCCCGTACAGCACCGAGGCGATCAGTATCATCTTCGGTGGATCAACCGCTGTGACGACGAATAGCGTCAGTAGCCCCAGCAACATCGCAAAGGGTACCTTCTTGTTCGTGCCCAGGTCCTTGAAGCTGTAATACGTGAACGTGCTGACCATGGCGCCACCGCAAAACAGCGTCATGATGCTGGTCAGGACGACCATGTCTGCACCGTCAACCCCCATACCGGTCATGACCCAGATGAAACTGGCCAGCATGGCAGCAGCCGACGGACAAGCCAGTCCCTGGAAAAAGCGCTTGTCAGCGGTGCCAACCGCCACGTTGAAACGCGCCAGCCGCAGACCGCAACAGGCTGTATAGACAAAGGCAATTACCCAGCCCAGCTGGCCATACTGGGCTTCCGTGAGGCTCGACAATGACCAGGTATAAACCAGGAAAGCCGGTGCCATGCCGAAGGAAATCATGTCGGCCATGCTGTCGTATTCCGCACCGAAAGCCGTCGTGGTGTTCGTCATGCGGGCAACCCGGCCATCGAAACCATCCAGCACCATGGCCACGATGATGGCAATGCCTGCAGAACGATAATCACCGTTGTAGGCAGCGATTATGCTGTAGAAGCCTGCGAACAAGGCACTGGTTGTAAACAGATTCGGCAGCAGGTAAATGCCTCGCGATGGCCGCTTGGCCTCACTGCCTGACTCAGCCATCATGTGTTTTCCAGTGTCTCAAACATCTATCTTACCGCTATGCCGGCGCCCGTGGTCGGCCCACGCAATATATCAGTATGATCAGGGCTTCAGGCTTTTGTCACCGCGAGCGATACCGGTTGCCCCTGAGCGCACCACCTCGATGATGTTATCTCGCCCCACGGCATCCAGAAACGCCGACAGCTTGTGATCATCACCGGTAAGCTCAATAACATAGCTGGAATCGGTGACATCCAGGATGCTGCCGCGGAAAATGTCTGCCAGGCGCTTGAGCTCTTCACGACCGTGCTCCAGGGCTCGCACCTTGACCAGCATCATTTCTCGCTCAATGAACTGAACCTCTGTCAGATCGGTCAGCCGTACTACATCCACCAGCTTGTTCAGCTGTTTGATGATCTGTTCCACGACCCGCTCCGTGCCAATCGTGACGATGGTCATGCGTGACAAGGTGGGATCGTGTGTGGCAGCCACCGTCAGCGATTCGATGTTGTAGCCTCGAGCGCTGAACAGCCCGGCAACCCGTGACAGGGCTCCGGATTCATTTTCCATCAGTACGGAAATTACGTGCCTACGCATCAGGCAAGCTCCCGTGCAGGGTTCAGGCGCATTTCATGATGACCCTTGCCAGCTTCAATCATCGGGTAAACATTCTCTTTCTGATCAGTCTGAAAATCGAGAAATACCAGTCGGTCTTTCATCGCAAAGGCTTCATCCATCGCCGCATCGACATCAGCCGGATTATCGATACTCATGCCCACGTGTCCGTAGCTCTCAGTCAGCTTGACGAAATCTGGCAGTGCGTCCATGTACGAATGCGAGTAACGCTTGTCGTAGTTGAATTCCTGCCACTGTCTCACCATGCCCATGTAGCGATTGTTCAAGTTGATGATCTTGATCGGTGTGCCGTACTGCAGACAGGTGGAGAGCTCCTGAATACACATCTGAATACTCGCCTCACCCGTGATGCACGCAACAATTTCGTCCGGGAAGGCCAGCTGCACACCAATAGCCGCCGGCAGCCCGAATCCCATGGTGCCCAGACCGCCCGAGTTTATCCAGCGACGCGGCTTGTCGAACCCATAGAACTGCGCAGCCCACATCTGGTGCTGCCCCACATCGGACGTGATGTAGGCGTCTCCCTTGGTAGCACGCCACAGCGATTCAACAACCGCCTGCGGCTTGATCAGATCTGGCGACTTTTCATAAGCCAGGCAATTGGTACCTGCCCACTGCTTGATCGTGGCCCACCACTGAGCCAGATCAGCGGGGTCTGCGCGTTTGTCAGTGTCGCGGATTAACGCAATCATCGCTTCAAGCACATGGCTGACGTTACCCACGATAGGCACATCCACGGTGACATTCTTGGAGATCGACGCTGGATCCACATCCACGTGCACGATCTTGGCGTCCGGACAGAAACTGTCGATCTCGCCGGTAACCCGGTCATCAAAACGCGCACCGATCGCAATCAGAACATCACAGTCGTGCATGGCCATGTTGGCCTCGTAGGTGCCGTGCATGCCCAGCATGCCCAGGTTCTGCTTGTTGGATGCCGGAAACGCACCCAACCCCATCAGCGTCTGGGTGATGGGATAACCGAGCAGCTCGGTGAACTGCGTGAGTTGCTCCGCCGCATCGCCCAGAACCACGCCACCACCAGAATAGATCATGGGTCGCTTGGCGGACAGGATCAGATCGACCGCCTTACGGATCTGGCCGGGGTGACCCTGCTCGGCGGGGCTGTAGGAACGCATGTTGACAGACTTCGGATACTCGAACGGTACCGTGATGCCGGGCGTGGTGAAGTCCTTCGGGATATCCACGACAACCGGGCCAGGACGCCCTGTCGTGGCCACGTGGAACGCCTTTTTGATGGTCTCGGCAAAATTCTCCAGCGAATCAACCAGGAAATTATGCTTCACGCACGGGCGCGTGATGCCGATGCAGTCCACTTCCTGAAACGCATCACTGCCAATGAAACGGCTTTGAACTTGACCAGACAGGATTACCATGGGGATGGAGTCCATGAACGCGGTTGCGATACCTGTCACCGCATTGGTCGCACCCGGACCGGAGGTAACCAGAACAACGCCCGGTTTACCCGTCGCACGCGCATAGCCATCAGCGGCGTGCGTGGCGCCTTGTTCATGACGTACAAGAATATGTTTTACCGAGTTCTGCTCGTACAGCGCATCATAGATGTGCAGTACGGCGCCGCCAGGGTAGCCAAAAAGAAACTCCACGCCCTCTTCTTTCAAGGCCTGGATCAGTACTTCACCACCGGATAATTCCACCGTTATTTCCTCTGAATTCAGTCGTTGAGCCAGTCTTTGCGTACAGTTTGCCAATGCTTGGCTTGACGCTTTACGACTCGGTTAATCTTTGAGATGCCCGCTCCCGCACAAACCCGGCGCTGCATGCCCGCCTGGCCGGCGCTATTGCGGTAGAAAGCATCATGAAATCGCTGCAGAGGTGGCTGGCAATAATGACGCTCTTGTCGCAGGCAGACGGTGGTGGGTTTGACCGCCTTGAGGTACACCGCGATGGGTAATTCGGGTGCGTGACTTGAGCTGATTGCCGGGCCGGATTGTGTCGAACCCCATACAGCCCGAGTATAGCGCCTTGATTAGTGTTACGGGAGGCTCAGATAGCCGCTCGTGGTAGATTGGCACGAACCAAGCAGCGCACTACAGGTCCACAGACTGAATTCTGTCGCACAACCGTGACACTACGCACGTTATCCAACCCGTGAAGACCAAGCCCTTTTCAACCCGATCGTGAACCTGATACCGACTCATAGCGCCGTGAAAAGCCTGCAAAAACAGGCGGGAAATGGCTATGGCTGTCATTAGAGCGCTTCAGGGCAGGCTACTGGCTGCCTTGCTGGGTATTGTCATCGCCGTGGCAACTTGTGCTGTTATGGCACAGCAGAATTTACCCAGCATGGGGGAGCCGGCAGACACAGCGTTGTCACCGAATGAGGAGCGAGATCTTGGCGCTCAGTTCATGCGACAGATTCGAGCGCAGCTTCCGTTGATCCGTGATGTCCAGTTAACCGAGTACATTGAAAGCCTTGGCACCCGACTCGTTTCAGCGGTAGGCCGGACGGATATCCAGAGCTTCACGTTTTTCATCATCGACGATCCTCAGATCAATGCCTTCGCCATTCCCGGCGGTTATGTCGGGATCAATTCGGGCCTGATCAACGTCATGGAGCAGGAAGAACAACTGGCAAGCGTCGTGGCTCATGAAGTGGCTCACGTTACACAGCGCCACCATGCGCGGGCATTTGCCACAGGCAACCGAGCCACGCTCAGTACTGCTGCGGCTGTTCTGGCCGCCATTATCATAGGCCAGGCAAGCCCCCAGGCTGGTCAGGCGGCTCTGGCTGCCGGTCTTGCCGCCAGTCAGCAGTCTGCTATCAATTTCACCCGCAGTAACGAGGTAGAAGCCGATCGTATCGGCATAGAAATTCTGGCTAACGCCCAGTACGATCCTCGCGCCATGGCAGAGTCCTTCGCCATTCTCAGACGCAAGAACTCTCTGAATACCTCGGCTGGCCAGCTGGAATACCTTCGTACGCATCCGCTGGACAACAACCGCATAGCGGAAGCGGCAGATCGGGCGAGTGCCAAACCGATCCGGCGGCGCGTCGCCAGTATCGATTACGCCCTGTTTCGGGCCCGTCTGGCCGTACTCAGTTCAAACGACAGCGGACAGTTGAAGCGCCAGTATCTGGCGAAACACGCGAAGGCCATTTCAATCAGCACCAGTTACGCCCTGGCGTTGATTTATCAGCGCGCCAATCAACCCGACGAAGCACGTCGCTACCTGGACGAACTGGATACGCTGGTGTCTGCCCACCCGATGGCAGAGCTACTCCGGGCAGACATTGCCAGCTTGAGCAATGAACGCAGTGACGACGCTGTATTGGCAGCGCTGTCTGAGCTGTACCCCGATCGCTACTCGATTGTTGAAAAAAGGATGGATCAACTGATTCGCGACCGACGCTTGACGAAAGCGGTGTCCGTGGCAAAAACCTATTTGCGTGACAGCACCAGAACCAACCCGTTGGCCTGGCGTCAGCTAGCCAGTGTTCAGGAGCGCCTGGATGATCAGGCAGCCAGCCATGAATCACTGGCGCGATACTTCGAGGCTATTGACGAGCTGGAGCGAGCCACGAGCCAGCTTGAACTTGCTCTGCGAGAAGTCCCTTCTCAATCGCAAGACAAGTTGCGCCTTGAAGCCAGTCTCAAAGACCTGCGCAACAAGGCGACTCGGTTACGTTAACCTGCCTCGTCTGATTCAGGATAAAGACGGGCCGGCATCAACCAGTGATCGCCCACTGTCGGTATCCGTGTACTGCACGAAGTTATCGATAAAAAGCTGGGCCAGTTTGTCTGCCGCGTTCTGCCACTGCGCCACATCATCGTAGGTACTTCGTGGGTCGAGCAATTGTGCATCCACGCCAGGCAGTTCGGTAGGTACGCTAAGGTTGAACGTGGGTATCACGGCGGTGTCGCTATCGTCTATGGAACCATCCAGGATGGCATCGATGATGGCGCGTGTTGCCTGGATGGAAATACGATTGCCTGATCCATTCCAACCCGTATTGACCAGATAGGCCTTCGAGCCCGACGCCACCATGCGCTTACTCAACTCATCGGCATATTTGGTGGGGTGCAAACTCAGAAACGCCTTGCCAAAACAGGCAGAGAACGTGGGTTGAGGACTGGACACACCCAGTTCCGTACCCGCCATTTTCGCGGTGAATCCAGACAGAAAGTGATAACGCGTCTGCTCGGGTGTCAGTATGGAGACGGCTGGTAGAACACCAAAGGCATCAGCGGTCAGGAAGATAACCTTCTCGGCATGCCCCGCCTTGGATACCGGCTTGGCAATGTTCTCGATGTGATGAATAGGATAAGAAACTCGCGCGTTTTCGGTTTTGCTGGCGTCATTGAAATCGATGGAGCCGTCATCAAGCACCACGACATTTTCCAATAGCGCATCGCGACGAATAGCCCCGAAGATATCAGGCTCTGCCTCAGCGCTGAGTCTGATGGTTTTGGCGTAGCAGCCACCTTCGTAATTGAACACGCCATCGTCATCCCAGCCGTGCTCATCATCACCGATCAGCCGACGCTTGGGATCGGTGGACAAGGTTGTCTTGCCAGTGCCCGACAGGCCGAAGAAAATAGCCGTATCTCCAGCCTCACCGACATTGGCCGAGCAGTGCATTGACGCAACACCCTTGAGCGGCAGCAGGAAATTCATGTAGGAGAAAAGGCCCTTCTTCATTTCACCGCCGTACCAGGTTCCGCCAATCAGTTGCATCTTCTCCGAGTAATTGAAGGCAACGAAATTTTCGGAGTTCATGCCGTGCTTCTGCCAATCCGGGTTGACCACGGACGCGCCGTTCATCACCACGAAGTCAGGCTCGAAAGTGGCAAGCTCTGTCATCGTCGGGCGAATGAACATGTTGGTGACAAAATGCGCCTGCCAGGCTACTTCGGTGACGAACCTGACACTCAGCCTGCTGTCCTCATTGGCACCGCAGAAAGCGTCAACCACAAACAGACGCTTGCCGGTCAGATGCTCTCCAATCAGTGCCTTCAAATCATCCCAGACAGGCTGTGAAATCGGTTTGTTGTCGTTCGCTCCCTGATCTGCCCACCACAGTACATCCCGGGTGAGCCCGTCTTCGACGATATATTTGTCTTTCGGACTGCGGCCAGTGAAAGCACCGGTATCGACAGCAACTGCACCGCTTTTCGTCAGTGTGCCTCGCTCCAGCGCCTGCAGATCATCACGCATTTCCTCATCAAAGAGCTGCTCGTAGGAGGGGTTGTAGACAACCTCATCGGTCGCCAGAATGCCGTAAGGTGACAGGTCTAAACCAGGGGTTAGCACGCGAGCCGTCTGATTCATCTATTACTCCAGAAAGTAGTCAACACCAAAAACGAAAAGGTTAGGGGCCATGCAGGCACACGGAGTTACCTGTAACGGCTTCGAGGCGTCGAACTATACTGTAGGAGGGGCAGTCAGGACACAGCTCAGCCACACAAATTTACTGTAAAAACAGCTACTTGAAGGTATGTTACGCGATTTTTGTAGTTTAACTACTGACGGCTGGATCGCACTTTTCGGTGCTAACGCCTTGACTGCAAAGGGGCTTGGCGGCCTTGCAGGTCGCAGGTGTCTTGTGTCGCGCAGGGGTGGCAACCGGTTGCAGAGAAAATATCCGGTAATTTCAGTTCATGCCCGGATATGTAATGTGCCTCACGAAAACAATCGCCGAGCGCAGGCTTTACGGGCAAGTCGTGCAAACAGGCTCACAACCAGCAACAGCCACAAAACGGCATCGGTTCTGGCACTGCCTACCGGTCCTACAGCGCATCCGGCGCCGCCAGACAGGCCGGTTTCAATCAGCCCCACGTTCTGGCCGGGTGAAGAATCTGGCGGCTCTACTGGCGTTACCGGCGGTGTGGGATCATCGCCCTGCCCCGGGCCTGTGCGGCTGCCATCTGCATTGTCGTCCTGAAAATCCGGAATATTGTCATCATCGGTGTCTGGCAGGCTGTCGGCGGACACAACCAGGTTCTCGCCATCCACCATGCCATCCTGGTCAATATCGACGCTGTTGTCGAGCACACCGTTGGAATCGGTATCGGTACCACCGGCTTCAAGAATATCGGCTACACCATCGCCATCACTGTCGATTTCACGGAAGTCCCGATTCCCGTCACCATCGGTGTCCGCAATGGCAAACACCGGCACACCTGAGTCCACCGCCGTTTCGGCAAGATCGACATAGCCGTTGGCCCCCGTGAGCTGTTGGCTGTCAACACGACCGTCATTGTCGGCGTCCACCGTGTTGACGTCAAACTCGCCGCTATTGGCCTCACGGATGTCCGCAATGCCATCGTTGTCGCTATCCAGATCCTGATAATCGGGAACACCGTCACCATCAGAGTCGACCGGTGAGGTGGGCGTATCGCCAACTTCAATCACATCTGGAATGGTGTCGTTGTCGGAGTCCAGATCATTCCGGTCAAGTACGCCGTCGCGGTCGGTGTCGGCATCCGCCTCTATGCTGTCGGGAATGGTATCCCTGTCTGCATCACCGGAGGCTTCTTCGCTATCAGGAATGCCATCGTCGTCAGAATCCTGATCCAGATAGTCTGGTATACCGTCGTTGTCGGTGTCCGCCGGTACGAGTGGATTACTACCCGCCTCTACATAATCGGGTATGAAGTCGGAGTCGGAATCCACGTCGAGGTAGTCCGGGGTTTGATCGCCATCTGAATCCACAGTGACGCCTTCCACAATATCGGGGATGCCATCGTTGTCGTTATCAGGATCGGTAATGTCCGGGCGTTCATCGCCATCGGAATCAAGCAGTATCTCGAGCGAGTAGTCTTCCACTTCCCCATCACTGGCGGGCCCCTGCATGCTCTGTTCGGTCAGCGCATCGGTAGAGATACGAAACCGCGCATAGGTTGTTCCCGCAAAGGAGCTGCTGATGTTGGTCAGATCGGGCCACTGCAGCTTGAATTTTTCATTGTTGGTACCGGCGGGCACGGTTGCCGTTGCCGCTTCGTCGGCGTCGAAGCGACCATCGCCATCGAAATCCACCCAGCCCACGAGTGTGGCATCGGTATCCAGAGGGTTGGAGGCAAACACGTTGGTATCGTATGACTTACCGTTCTGAACCAGTACAGGGAAGGCAAATACACCGCCTTCGTCGTCCAGACCATCGTTGTCATCATCCAGCGCCGTGATGCCCGCCACAGGCGAGTTATCGTCCGGTTCATCATTGCCCAGAAACGGGCTGCCTATCACAACAGCATGACTGGCCTGACCATAACTTGCCGGCGCGTCTCCTGTGTCTGCTGCAAACGAGACTGAGCTCATCAACAACGCAACCACCGCGGTTGTTCGTTTACATGCAAACCCTGCCAAATGCAGCGTCAAATCGGTTCGTGCCATGTCCTTGTCTCACGTCAGTAAGCTGCAACCAACATCATTTGCACGAGCCTAACAAATGGCACGTTCCTACAGGGCAACCAGCCTCACTCGTTACCGGAGTGCAACACGTTGTTGATGCAATATTTTATTGCAGAATCGAAAATTCCACTCGCCGGTTGGCTGCTCGTCCTGCCGCATTAAGATTGCTGGTGCGCGGTTTGGATTCTCCAAAGGCCTGTGGTCGCAGACGCGATCCGGAAATGCCCTGGTCGACCAGAAAACTGGCTACGGCAATGGCGCGGCGTTTTGACAACTGCAGGTTGGCATCCGCTGCACCCAGATTGTCGGTATGCGCTTCGATGGTTACGCGAACGTCCGGGTATTCATTCAAGGTATCGGCCACACCGGTCAACACCGTCAGGGCTTCGCTGGTCAGGGTATCGGAGCCTGTCTCAAAGGTTATGCCCTCAATCACTCCGTTAAATAACGCACAACCATCCTCTTTCACAGGTGTACCAGCCGCCGTATCCGGACACTGATCAGCCGTACCAACCACACCATCACCGTCCTCATCAACGGGCGCTACCGGTGCGGGCGTTTTCACGGGAGCCGGTACGGGAGCAACAGGCTCTAAAGCCGGCGTAATCACTTCAGGTGTGACTACCTTGGGTTCAGCATCTTCAGGCGCCGCCACCTCGGACTGTACGATTTCTGGAGCGGGCACGGGTCGCGTACGCGAGCGGGCTGGCTCACCAAACCGATACACAACACCCAGTTGGGCATACTTGGCATCGGTTTCGTGAGCCATCAACTCGGCACGCAGCGCTACACCGTTTTCCAATCCGTACTCAAGACCTGCGCCTACCAGCAAGTGCACATCATTCACGCGCCGGTAGTTCACAACCTCAGCATCGTTGGCCATGGTGCCCAGACCCAGCCTGCCGAATGCCCCAAAGCCCTGGCGCCTGGAGCGGTCACGCGAATCGTTCAACCCATAGATGATGCCACTGACACCCGCCACCGTGTAGTCGATAGAGCCGGCAGGCTGCAAGGTGGCCTCGCCCAGGCTGGCCAGGTGTCCCTCAACACTGAATCGATTGTTCAGGTCATAGCCGATGGTTGCTGACAAGCCGGCGCTCTGTGAATCGTCCACCGAAGTGCCCGCTACACCGTCCGTGTCCGGCTCCAACTGACTTCCCAGAACACCCAGACCCGCATAAACACGGTTTTCAAAATCACGATCACTACCGGTATCCAGAACACCGCAGCCACTGATGGCTACGGCGCTGGCAATCACACTCAACGCCACGACGCGGCGCCTTCGCACTCGCATCGCCAGAAACAAGACGCTGCCTGCCATGAGAAACGCGATGGTGGGATCGAGCTTGGAAGACGAACCCACGGGGCCAATGCTGCAGCCGAAGCCCGAACCACCCAGCCCCGTTTCAATAACATCACTCAGCGCTTGTCCCTGTGTCAGATCAGGTACTCCGTCACCGTCGCTATCCGGCAATGCAACAGGGTTGCCCTGAGACAGACCATCGGTTGCGTCATCGACCGGGCCGGCAAACCCATCACCGTTCACATCCGGATCGGCGGAGTCCACAATGCCATCGTTGTCGGAATCAACGCCGGCGACGAAATCAACATCCATCGTGTCGTCGATGCTGTCGTTATCCAGGTCAGTACCACCGGTCACATCCACGTCGTTCTGATCCGGTACGCCATCGCCATCTGCATCATTGAGCAGATCTGTCTGGCCGTCGTTGTTATTGTCAGCGCCGCCGGCTTCCTGCAGATCGCTGATGCCGTCGTTGTCACTGTCCAGATCAATGCTGTTGGGTGCACCGTCTCCATCGGTATCGGTCAGATGAGCCAGAAAAGCCGCAATATTGTCGTCCAGCCCATCACCGTTGGCATCCACAAAATTGTCAATCCGACCATCGTTATCCTGATCGTTGCCCGGGCCAAAATTCTCGAACAGATCAGACAAACCATCCTGGTCACTGTCCAGATCACGGATGTCTGCAATGCGATCATGATCCGTGTCGAGTAGTGACGTTGACTTGCCGTCCAGCGAATCGTCCGCGCCGTCCCGGTTTGCATCAGTGAAGTTATCGATACGGGCGTTCAGGTCTGCATCCAGATAGCCGGCTTCCTGCATATCTGTCAGCCCGTCGTTGTCAGAATCCAGGTCCAACCGGTCTGGAACACCATCACCGTCTGTATCCAGATTGTTGTCAGTGGCTTCAGCCGCCACTCCAAAGGCATCGACGGTTACCGCCGACGCCAGTCGCCCGGTACTGGATACCGTAGACGCACCGGCTTCCAGCGCATCGAAAATTCCGTCGTTGTCACTGTCCAGATCCAGGTAATCCGGAACTGCGTCGCCGTCTGTATCAGTGGCTGTCTCAAGACTGTCCAGAACACCATCGTTATCACTGTCTCGATCCAGTCGTTCAAGGACCCCATCGTTATCACTATCGCCGGAGCCTTCGACCATGTCGGAGATACCGTCGTTGT
>CALLPU010000479.1 GCA_938016235.1 uncultured Granulosicoccus sp.
AGCCTTTACTGGAGATTCGGAATCTGGGCAGATCGTATCCGGCAACGGGTGGGGGCGAAGATTTAACTGTATTTGAGAACGCCAGTTTTGATATTCAGCGAGGTGAGTTTGTTTGCATCATCGGCCATTCCGGATGTGGTAAATCCACTATTCTCAATATTCTTGCAGGTCTGGACACGGCTACCAGTGGAGCGGTAGTGATGGACGGAAAAGAGATTGAAGGGCCGAGTCTCGAGCGCGGTGTTGTGTTCCAGAATTACTCTCTGTTGCCCTGGATGTCAGCGCTGAACAATGTGATGTTTGGAGTTCGCGCACGGTATCCCCAGTGGTCACGAAAGCAGGTAAGAGATCATTCCTACAAGCACCTGAATATGGTAGGGCTGGGTGAAGGGGCGGAAAAGCGCAAGCCTTCACAGTTGTCTGGAGGGATGCGGCAGCGGGTCTCGATCGCTCGAGCTTTTGCCATTCAACCGAGCCTTCTGCTACTCGACGAGCCCTTCGGCGCATTGGACGCACTCACGCGCGGAACCATTCAAGATGAGCTTATTCGTGTCTGGAGTGGTTCTGATCAGACGGTGTTCATGATTACCCACGATGTCGATGAAGCCATCTTGCTGGCAGACAGGATACTGCTCATGAGCAACGGTCCCTACGCAACCGTGGCTGAAAGTGTCGTGATAGATATCCCCAGACCTCGTAAACGTGCAGACATCATTCACAACGATGCTTACTACCCGATTCGAAATCATCTCGTGGATTTTCTGACTACACGATCAAAGCAGGTCGCTGAATCAGCAGAGCCTTCCAGGGACACCCTGAATCAACAACCAGTCACAGTGCGTCCGGGTCTTGCCAGTGAGGTTGTTTCTTCCACGCAGAAAAGCGATTCAAAGCCAGCACAGAATATCCAGCCTCTATCCAGCCAGTCTGGAGATACCCCAATTGCATCACTAACCGGAACGTGTAAATGAATAAAATGCAAACACCTGAACTCATTCCCTCTTTGCTTTCAATGTCTGATGTTACCGACGCTATCATGGCGAGAAAACGTTCCAGGTCTCTCAGCTGGGCAGCTATCGCGGACACTATTGGCATGTCTGAGGTGTTCACTACTTCTGCATGCCTGGGTATGAATTCGTTGCCCAGTGAGAAGGCGCGTTTACTGGTGGAGTTTCTTGAACTTCCAGTAGAGGTCGCTGACGTGTTGTCTGAGTGCCCCAACAAGGTGTTTCCGCAAACAGTGCCAACTGACCCCTGTATATACAGGTTCTATGAAATCGTGGGTGTTTACGGAGAGACGCTTAAAGCGCTAATTCATGAAAAGGGTGGGGACGGCATCATGAGCGCGATCGATTTCGAGATGAGCGTCGATAAGGTGCCTAACGATAAAGGGGATCGTATCGAGGTCAAGATGAGCGGTAAATTCCTGGCCTATAACCAATGGTAGCCTTTTACTCTTACAACGAATGACGAAAGCGCCTGCCTGTTTCTGTGGGCGCCGGCATGCCCCGGATCGGGTTTGCAGGGCAGGTGGTGCTTGGCCGGTTGAGCCCACGGTTATAGGAATTCAGTTGAACGCTCGGGTAGTGGGGTGATGAGCAGCCAGTGTGAACAGGTTACGTGGGTGCGCGCTCCGCCCAACCGGCAAAGATTTTCTCAAGCGCCACTACCACGTAGTAAAGCAGTATGCCCATGAACGCCAGTGCGATAAGCACAGCGAACATCAACGGGTAATCGGAGTTGATTCTGGCACTGTCGAACAAATGCCCCAGGCCTTGCCCGTGCGGTTCGATAATTTCAACGAGGTTAGTACCAATGAACGCAAGGGTTACTGCTACCTTCAAGGCTCCGAAAAACTCAGGTAGTGTTTTAGGCAGGGCGATTTTTCTGAATATCATGAAGCGTGATGCACCCAGAGACCGAAGAATGTCTCGGTATTCGGGTTCCAATGTACTCAGCCCTACGGAGACAGAAACAGCGATAGGAAAGAAAGAGATCATGAACGCCATGAGTATGGTATTCAGATTGTTCTGGCCAATGAATATCAGCGCGATGATGGGCACGACGGTGGCCTTTGGGATGGCATTGAATCCCACCAGTAACGGGTAGAGGGCGTCTCGCATGGTGCGGGAAAACCCCATGATCATGCCGATGAGCGTGCCGAACACGATAGCGAGCATCAGTCCGGCAACCGTTCTCCACAGGGTTTGCCAGCCGTAAGTCCAGAATAACTCTTTGAACTTCCAGAACGCCGGCCACAGATCGCTGGGTGATGCCATCTTGTAGTTGGGCCACTGATTGACCCACACCAGCAATTCCCAACCAGCCAGAAACAGCGCAATGGCGCTCAATGGTATGAGGATTTGTCTCATGTGCATCAGCTTCGCCCCTGCGCAATCTGAATCTGTTGCCTCAGTGTAGCCAGCATGGCGGTGGCCTCTGGTGTATAGAGATCTTCCAGCGTGCGCTTACCGGGCATGTGGACAGGCAACACGTATTGAGCGTTGGCGGGTCGCCCAGACATCACCACCACCTCGTCAGCCAGAAAAATGCTCTCGCGCAGATCGTGTGTGATCAGCAAGGCAGTAAACGGTTCCTGTTCACGCAACGTGTGCATGGTTTGCCAGAGATCTTCTCGCGTAAAGGCATCCAGTGCGCCGAACGGTTCATCAAGAATCAGCACATCGGGTTTGTGCACAAGCGCCCGGCACAAGGATGCGCGTTGACGCATGCCTCCCGAAAGCTCTGATGGGCGTTTGTCTTCAAAGCCTTCAAGGCCTACGAGTTTGAGCAGGTATCTGGCGCGGCTTTCCCGTTCACGCTTGGGCATGTTGCCGGCCACGATTTCCAGGGGCAGCATGACGTTCTTCAGTATGGAACGCCATTCGAGCAGTACCGGATTCTGAAAAGCCATTCCCACAGTGGCGCGTGGGCTTACCACGCGTTCGCCGTGCAGCCAGACTTCACCCTCATCGGGTTTCATGAGCCCGGCAATCAGCCGGGTAAGTGTTGATTTACCACACCCGGACGGGCCGACAACGGCCGTGAACTGATGTTTGTGAACTGACAGGTCGAGCGAGTTGAGTACGGGTAACGGGCCACTGTCTGTGTGAAACGTATGGCTGACGGCCTGGATGGATATCAGTGGCTTGTCAGTCATGATGTCTTGGTTACCAGAATACTGGTTGCGCGGGGATCAGGCGGTCCGCCCGGAAGTGGTAAACCATACCGCAAAGCATGGCTGCACGCTTCCGAGCGGGTGCGAGAGGAGATCTTACTTGACAGGGAAGTTGCCTGCAGGCAGGTAACCGTCGTCAAAATACAACGTGACGTCGGGAGCTGTGTTGAATTCGTAGTTCTTGGCCAGTTGCTCCATGGCCACAGCCATACGTTCTGGATCAATCCCACCCATGCCGTTTGCCAGTGTGTACTCCGTGACAACGTTAGCGTCAATGGCCAGTTGCAGACGCCGTTGCTCCAGTGCCACATCGGCGGCCGGGTTGCGTGCACCAACGGCCTTGGCACCCATGGCTGGATCAGCGATGACATCTTTCCAGCCTGCGCCTACTGCTGCCAGGAATGACTTGACGGTTTCTGCGTTTTCTTTTGCAAAGTCGGTATTTACGATTATCGCGTTGCCGTAGA
>CALLPU010000480.1 GCA_938016235.1 uncultured Granulosicoccus sp.
GTAATAGGAGTTGATGACAGCCAGATCACATTGCCCTTCTGAGATCGCTTTCACCTGTGCCCGGTCATTACCTTCGGGTTTGCGGGCCAGATTGGCTTTGACACCGTTCAACCACGCTTCGGCCTGCACTTCATCTGTATGAGCAATAACCGACGCGATCAGAGCAGTCATGTACTGGTGTTTACCGCTGCGCGTGCAGATCTTGCCCGCGAATTCCGGCTTGGCCAGATCTTCATACGAGCTGATGGCATCCGCTGCCACACGGTCTTTGGAGGTGACAATCAAACGTGCACGGTTGGTTAACCCGAACCAGTGACCCTCAGGATCCCTGAACTCAGCGGGAACGTTTGATTCGATGACGTCATTGCTCAGCGCTTGAGTGACTCCAGCTTGCACAGCGCCATCCAGCGCTCCGATATCAACCGTGAATATCAGATCGGCCGGGCTGTTGGCACCTTCGTTCTCCAGTCTTTCCACAAGGCCCTTCTTGGCAAATACCGTATTTACTTCAATACCCGTCTCGCGCGTGAAAACATCGAAGATAGGTTTGATCAGAAAGGGCTGACGATAGGAGTACACATTGACAGAGCCATCAGCAGATACAGAACCCATGCTCAGCAGAAGACTGGCGCCCAGGGAGGCTGCCAGTGCCTTGACTGTGAAGCGGACCATAAAATTTACTCTTGAATTTGCATAAGAATGACGATCATAATGAGAATCGTTATTATTATCAACCGCACCGAGTGTGCGGGTATTGCTAGTGTACTGTTCAAGTCACAGTAAAAGCAATGATTCTCATTTGTCTTTTCGATATGATTGACCCGGCCTGCTGCAACGACTGCTCCCGCATCTTCCGTCTTGACGATGAGGGGCCTGGTAAATTGCTGGTTCAGCCGGCTAAGGGACAATGGATCGCCCGGTCCCGCGGGGCTGGTGTTTGTTTCGGCTTTTCAAAGCGCGAATACAGACCCATAGCTGTCGATCATTGATCAGCTTCTCCGTCTCGGGTTCACTCTACACGTGTAGAGTCACGGAACTACATCACGCTTCTTTGGCCGCACGTGCGAACTCTTGTAAGAAACCACGTCTCCGACAAACAAAGAACCCTGCTGTGACGCTGTCGAATCGGGCCCGAATAGCAATCGCTATTGTTCGCTGACGCCCCATACATAACCGTTACAAATCAGGGCAGCCGCTTCCGCTATGATCCTTCCGCACACTTAGGCAATAGCGAAGTCTCGAGCCATGAATAACAACGGTAAGTATGAAAAGCATTGATCTGGAGTTGGGTGAAACGGACCGAGATGCAGCTCCCCTGGATGTACTTGGGCAGTCCGGGCAAAATACTCCAGACGGAGAATTATTGAATTCAGCAGATTCCGCCGACTGGGACAGTCTCGTTGCTACCCTGCCAGAACCTTTCGCGGATGCCCTCTCTCTGGGAGGCCCTGTTACGTTGATTCTTGCCCTGATGTCTGTCGTGGCGCTGGCGATTATCCTGTTCAAATTCGTTCAGCTTTTTATAGAAAGAAGCCGCGGTCGCCGACTTATCGCCAAAGCACTGCAGCGATGGCACCAGGGTGACACGCAAGGCGCTATGAATCTTCTTGCCAACTCACACCGCGGTGTTGCCCGGCTGGTTCGTGTAGCTATGCAGGGCAAAGAGTCTCCCAACGCGCCGGACGCGCTGGTTCGCGAAGAAGTACAGCGTTTGGCCGACGTTGATATTCAATCGCTCCGCAGCCATCTTCGCACGCTGGAAGTCATTGGTAACCTCAGCCCTTTGCTGGGGCTATTCGGCACCGTGCTTGGCATGATCGAGGCTTTTCGTCAGATGGAAGCAGCAGGCGCTAATGTGGATCCATCAGTGCTGTCGGGCGGCATCTGGCAAGCGCTATTGACCACTGGGGTAGGCCTGGCAGTGGCCATACCCACGGTGCTCGCATTTCAATACCTTGACCGGCGAGCCGAGCGTCATGCACAGCGTATTGAGAATACCGTTACACAGGTTTTCACGGCACAGCTTCACCGACCGGATGCGCCGTCTTCAGATTCACGCTCGCTGAATGGGAACAGTCGTGCGTCTTGATACTGCCAAAAGTCCGCGACGCTCAACCATCAGTTTGACGCCACTGATTGATGTTGTCTTTATTCTGCTGCTGTTTTTCATGTTGACCAGTCGGTTTCAGCACTATCAGGCAATGCCTCTGAATGTACCGGCCAGCGATACCATTAATACCAATCAAAGCGAGAGGAATGCATTGTCGATCAATCTCCAATCCAACGGAACGATAGCTATTAATGGCGCAGCACCAGTGGACCAGAAAGAGTTGGCTACCAGTGTCTTGGTTGTCGAAGCAATGCAAGACGAGTTACCGGTTATTGTCAGCACAGGTGCTGACGTGACATTGTCCGCGTTGACGCAATTGATGGATCGTTTGTCTGCCGCCGGACTAACCAGCGTGTCACTTCGAGGGGTTCGCTAAACGTGCGGCTTAAACGCCAACATACACCAGCCCACTCGGACAACAACCTGATCCCGATGATCAATGTTGTGTTTCTGTTGCTGATATTCTTTATGGTGGCGGGCACCATTGAACCACCAGTGCCTGTCGACACGGTACCACCGGATTCCGCCCAAAGGCGCGAACTCAGTGCAGCACAAACGCTGCATATTGCAGCGAATGGTTCGATGGCATTGGACTCTGATTTCGTAACCCTCTCCACACTCAGAGATTCGCTTCTCAGTGCAGAAGCCACGGCCGATGACACGATAGCGTCGCTGGCAGTACGCGCAGATGGAAACCTGGCACTTGAAACTCTGCAACCGGTGCTGGACTCCTTGCGCGATGCCGGTGTTATGCGTATAGAGCTTGTGACCACTTGGGCGCCGGCAGACAACCGCTGACGCAAGTTGACCAGAACCATGTTCACTCGCCTCGCCTGGCTACTCGTCTTCGTTGTCTCAGTCTCCATCCACGTGGGTGCATTGCTCTGGTACGGACGCTCTATCCCGCCCGAGTCAGCCGCACCTCCCGGTAGTGGCTCTCTGGTTATGCAGTTAATCGATAATTCCGGTGCTCAATCGGAGCCAGAACCAGAACCAGAACCAGAACCAGAGCCAGAACCAGAACCAGAACCAGAGCCAGAGCCAGAACCAGAACCAGAGCCAGAGCCAGAGCCAGAACCAGAAACAGAACCTGAACCTATTCAGTTTAGTAGTGATACATTAAGAACTGCTGTAAATGA
>CALLPU010000481.1 GCA_938016235.1 uncultured Granulosicoccus sp.
GAGGAAACCGTGTTGGCATTGACAGCGCTCGCGAACAGCAGAACCCCGGAAGTTGCCAGTGGTGCGATGATCGGATAAATTTTCATGAAAGCATAATAGTAATGAGAACGATTCGTGTTACCTTTATATCACATAGTGCAATCCTGTGCATCTCGCGTGGCTTTCACGGACGCCAGCGATGGCATTCGAGCCTTGACTGGCCGCCAATCGGTTACCTCTGAATGGTTAGCTGACAAACGCGATAGAACCCATGAATACAGCTGATAGGGAGCCACAGCAATGCGGCAAACCGGCCAATACCTGATCCTTCAGGGTTCGGCAAAGGCGGTGAGCGCTACCGCTCAGGATTCAGCATCACGTGTGTAGATGTTGATGACCTCGGCTTGCCCGCGCACAGATGTCTCACCGATAGCCCGTAAACCCGCTAGATCACCGGCGAGCCTTTGAGTATTTTCCGAGACTAGCAGGGAAGTACCAAAGTCCTTGTTCAACGCTTCCAGCCTGGCCGCCAGATTGACAGGGTTGCCATACACCGTGTAGCTGAGCCTGCCAGCGGCACCAACAGCACCTGCGACGACTTGTCCACTGTCTATGCCAATGCGAATACGCAATTGATGCTCACTAAATTGCAGATGCTGTATGGCGTCCAGCATGTCTGTGGCTGCCTGAATGGCGTTCCTGGCGTGGGCTTGATTGCTGATCGGCACATTAAACGTTGCCAGTATTGCATCACCATGAAACTGGGTAACCACGCCTTGGTACTTTTCCAATATTTCCACCATGACTGAAAAATACGCGTTCAGCATGGCAACCACTTTGGTGGCACCTAAGGATTCGGTCATGCGGGTAAAACCCTCTATATCCGAATACAGCAACGTTGCCTCAGCCGTTTCGGATTGTAGTGAACCACCCTCGGATAGCAGCGTGCGAGCTACTTCCTCGGGAATAAACTGCCCCAGTGTTTGACGGATAAGGGCGCGTTCACGAAGATCCACCAGCATCTGATTGAATGAACGGGCAGCATCATCCAGTTCCCGCATGTGGCTAGGTGTCAGAGATGGTACGTCGTCAAGCTTATTTGCCTCCACCAGCCGAGCGGCCTCGGCTATTGCAGTCACCGGTCGGGTGATATAACGACCAAGGACGATCGCACCTGCGATAGCCGCCAGCAATACGGCAACACTGACTAACAACGCGCGTATCAATCGCTGGCTCTCTGCGCCACCGTAAAGATCAGTGTTCAGATGCGCACCGATAATCCAGGGGACCGGCCCGTAGTCCTCAATTGTCTGGTAAAGATAGATGAAGAAACGCTCTTGCTGCTCGATAAAGGCACCGGTGGTCTTCAGAGTAGACTCACTGTTAAGGAAAAAAAGTGTCTCCTCATCCGGAGACCATATGCGTTTCAACACGGCGTCATCGATATCCCGCAAGGCCGTCAAGGGTGCGTAAGCGGTTCCGCTATTACTTGTGCCACTAATCAACAACGGATGCGCAAGCACGCGATCATCACCGTACAAAATAAACGGGGTCATTCCATCGCGCGGAGACAGATCAACGACATAACTTGATAACTCTTCAATGGGTACAATCTGGCCCAACATGCCCAGAAGGGCACCGTCAGCATCACGAATCGGTAAATCATGCAGCAATACGGTCTTGCCGATCGTATCCGTGAAAAACGGTTCTATCCATGATGCTTCGGTTCGCTGTTCGCCGTCTTCTAACCACAACTGGATATCTGATCTGGCCGACCAGTCCTCGGTGATAGCGGCACCAGTGGTACGGGTCCAACGCCGACTGATCCCATCTGGTGTCACGATGGTGAAGCCGGCAACCTGACTGGTAGCGGCTAACGCGCCCAGCATGAATGGGTCGAAAGCTTCCAGCCGGGACACAGCGTCGGCATTGTCGGCTACGTGACGGGCAATCCAATTAGCCTGCTGATAGACAGGTCTAAGCCAAAGCGCAATATCGCGTTCCATCGAGCGGATCATCACTGTCGCCTGATCACTCATCAATTCACGTGTGTTTTTAGTAGCGCTGAAAAAGCCCAGAAAAAACACGATACCCACTGCTAGTGATACGAGCGCCGTAACGCCAAAGACAGTGACATAACGAAGTGGGACCCGGGTGCGCATGACTAATTATAGTGCAATCAAAAAGCACCCGGATCGTTTTTCTTCCGACGAAAGACCCGATGCAGCAGGCTGCTGCCAAGGTTGGGATAGGTAGGATGCGCGCTCAGTTTTTCACAATAAAGGACGTTTTGTCTCGCAATGCATCGGGTACGCCAAACGCCAGTCCGGCGATGCTTCCCAGTGCCATCGATCGACCACAGTTATCACCGGCGCACCGAATATTATCGAGCACAACCGTTTCAAAATTGGTGGCATGGTTGAGCAGATACCAATTCAGTGGCATGGCATGTTTTACGTAGCACGCCAGTCCGAAATGCTCAGCTGTCTGAAGTGGCTCATACGCCTCACGGCTCAAGGCCTCGCGCATGAGCTCACCCAATTCACCTTCGACAGTACTAGCCGCGCTGGCTAACGCTGCTTTCAATTCAACACCGGAAAGTAGCTGGGACAGTACACGATGAACGGCCAGTGCTGCCTGCTGAACATCCGCGTTGGTAGAGATGACGTTTACCGCGTCGAGCGTTACAGATTCAGATTCGCCCGCCGCGAACAATCCAGGCACAACGCATACGCCCGGCATCTGATCGTCGTCCATGCCCGAGTGGGCGGCCAGCTCGTCACCATCATGCAGCATCCGCGCGATGAGCATTTTCGTGGGTCTGTCGGCATAGCCATGATAGGAGCCACACGGTCCAAACGTGGCCATGAAGCTGGCTTGGTGATTTGCCACGGTGTACCCGTCACCCAGGGCCAGAGATCCGACAATTCGCGCTGATTCACCGTAATGGGAGAGCTCGCCAGTTTTACGAGCCGCATGGGCAAAATACCCGCGTTTTCCTTCATACACCGTGGCATCAGGTTGCCTGAAAAGTAGGCTCCCCGTAGCCTCGATCAACTTGATCTGATCTTGGTCATACAGCCAGTGAAGACCCATGGTCGCAGCATCTGCCACCAGGGCTCCCGTGAGCGCGTGTCGTTGATTCATGAGTAATCTATTGAATTCAAATGTTAGTGGCTGCGGGTTCCACACTGGAAACAGGAGTGGCTATGCAAGACGCTACACAGTTTCAGGTACCGCAGGATTCCATGCGATTCGAGTTTCTTGCCAGCCGTCTCGTCAATTAGTATACGCCGGGTGATTGTTCAAGCACACATCGATCAGCGAGATTACTCCTTGAAGCAATTTGCCAACAGACGTCATGATCATTCCGGCATACGTTTGGCGAGCGGCACGGAAAATCACTGCGGCGCTCCAACTATTCAACAATGCAGCGTTCTGGTGCTTCTTTGGCAAAGTGACTCTTGCAATTTGATCTATGGCAGTGGACACGGCTGATGCCGCAATGTTCAGCTCTGCCGCTGCCTTGGCGATGTTTCCGTGGCGTAGAGCCGTCGAGAAATACTGCAT
>CALLPU010000482.1 GCA_938016235.1 uncultured Granulosicoccus sp.
GTTGGTGACAGGTGCAGAAGCGCTTGCGGTACACCAGCTAATTGATGCTGTTGAGCGTTCTTCGCGCAACGGTATTGTCGTGCAACTGTAGCACGGCTCCATAACGACAAGGCAGCAAAGATGGAGCTTCCGATGATACGGGTCACCATTGCATGCCTTTCAGATTGAATGTCAATCTGACAATCAAGCTGCCTTGTCATACAGGCTCCAATCCGTTGAGTTGTATTGTTCGCCTATAGTAGCAATAACCGCCGGTAGCTCAGCCGAAGCCACAGGCCTCGAGTATCGATAGCCTTGTATGTGATGGACGCCTAGTGAGCGTACCATGATTTCCTGCTCCAGCGTTTCAACACCCTCCGCAACGGTCTCCAGATTGAACAGCGTTGCAAGCTGAACAATCGAACTCGCCACTGAGCAATCTGCGCCAGCATCATCCAGTGCATTGACAAACGCTCGATCAATTTTCAACGTGTTCAATGGCAGCTCTTGCAAGTACTGTAAAGACGAATACCCCGTACCAAAGTCATCAACCGCTATGTCTATACCCAGATCCTGTAACGCCCTGAGCATGACGATCACACGATCCACATCGTTCATGACAATGCCTTCTGTCACTTCCACAGACAAGCTGCTGAAACTCAGGCCGTTATGCTCTACCGCACGACATACGTTAGCCACAAACTGTTCATCACCGAACTGTTGTGGAGATATATTGACCGCAACCTGCAATTGCGATAATCCTGATTTCTGCAACTGAGCAATTTCCCGACAGGCTTGTTGCAATACCCAATGGCCAATACCTGCCATCAGCCCGGTATCTTCAGCAACGGGTATAAATTGATCAGGCGGCACGATTCCGCGCGTGGGATGCACCCAGCGCACTAGCGCTTCAACACTCTTGACCTGCCCGGAACGTGTACACACCTTCGGTTGGTAGACCAATGCAAATTCGCCATTCTCCAATCCCTTTGTCAGATCCTGCTCCAGGGTAAGGCGTTGCTGGTAGGTTGCCGCTATGGCCTGGTTGTACCGGAACACACTGCCAAGCTTCCGGGATTTGGTGTGGTACATGGCAATATCCGTATTGCGCAACAACTCCACCCCACACTCACAGTCCTGCGGAGCCAGACTGATTCCAGCACTGGCCCCCACTTTCAGATTGAGCTCACCCACCGGTATGATCGATTCAATAGATTCCACCAATCGAGTCGCCAATGCCTCAACCGCAGCTTCTGATTCCACGTCAGTGATGAACACGGCGAACTCATCTCCACCGAGCCGCGCCAGTAAATCTGTGGACTTACATTGCCTGCGCAGTCTGGACGCCACCTCGATCAACACTTCATCGCCAATCGAGTGCCCATAGTTGTCATTGATTGCCTTGAAACGATCCAGATCCAGAAAAATCACCGCGTGAATCTGATTGCCGGAAACCGAGGTATTTGTCAGACTGGATTCGAAGTTCATGCGATTGGCCAGGTGAGTCAACCCGTCGTAATAGGCATGTCTCTTAACGCGGCGATTCAGGCTGGTTGAAGCCCACGTAATCAGAAAACACAAGACAACCAGAAACACATCAATCTGCAAATTCCGAGTGGCACGCGCAGCATATCGAGTAGCGAGATTCTTGATAGACTTGCGCGTCTGATCGGCCAAAACATCGATGGAACGGGTAAGTTCAGCGTTGACGGCAGACCATGCTGCCATGGCGCTATTGGCGTCTGCGTCTTGTTCAACCTGCACTGCCAACTTGCTGTACGTTTGATTGAAATTTACCTGAACATCGCTTGCCAGAGGGTTCAGTAAATCGGCCCTGTTGTTGGTCTGCGCCAGCCGTAAGATATCAACCAGTCTCTCCTGTATTTTTTCATCCAGTACAGCCGTTCGAAATCCTGAGTCTTGCGCAGGCCTGTCACGATGGTACAAGGAATGGAACACATGGACGCTTTTCCTCGCCAGATCCACTTTTATCATCGACAAGCTGTTGAGCAGCGAGTAATAAGTATCAATTGCGGCAGCGTCAAAATTAGGCAGATACTTCAGGCTCTTTTCAAGGTCTGCAAGATTTCTCTTGATGTCAATTTGCGCGGTAAACAGATCCGACATGCGCTGCGTATTCAATTCAACCGACGCCCTGTCCAGCCCGGCTAGCCATGTTTCTCGCAGCTGTACAAGTTGTGCCCTGTTTGTTGCCACCTCGTCCAGTTGAGCGTGAACACGCTTTCGAGTTGCCGGAATCATGTTGACAAAGCCTTCTCGATCAAGCAGCTCATGAATCTGCAAGATCGCGCTGTCCAGCACGGACTCGGTATTCGCGATAGCTGTCGTCAGATCCGCAGATAACGGATCAGGTGATTCTTCGGTGGAGCGCAGATACTGCAGAAACTGCTGACGTTCTTTACCCAGCGCGTAGCCGGCAAGGGACATGACAGCGCCGGCGCGCATACTTTTTTGCAGCAGCATGGTTTCATTGCGCTGGGACGCTGCAATAAAGAGAAAGCTGATAGCCAGCCACAAGATCAGACCAACCACAACAAGGTTTATCAGTAACAAGTTACCGCGAATGGTCAGGAGTCTATTCATAAATCGCGGACCATAATCGCTCCTCCATAAAGCTGCGATGCCGCTAATCCATAAGGTGTCGGGAACGAAACCGTTCCACAAGTGTCAGCGGCACATACCCGTATCATGTTAAGGACTTACCGTTAACTCGAAGCCCCGGAGCCGTGCACATGCCGGCTTAATCGCGTCTTGGAAACGCAGCCACCGAATATTTGTCCTGAATCTTGCATTTCGAGCGTATGAGCTATCATATATCGATAATTGCAGAATCCCGGTTCTGCTGGCTGGTTCAGTTTATTGAACAAGCGACACGATAATCAGCCGGAATAGAACCTTTTGACAGATTCAAGCATCGCATGGGGGCCTCGATTGGCACCTTATAAACGGCCAGACAATCGTCGCGCCCTGTTCGAGATTGCGGTTACCGTTATACCGTTCGTGATTTTGTGGGTCGTCATCTGGATGCTGTTACAGGCAGAATATGTCACGGTATTCATCGCCGGCTTGCTGGCCCTGTTACCGGCTGCCGGATTGATGGTCAGGCTGTTCATCATTCAGCACGATTGTGGCCACGGGTCTCTGTTTTCCTCAAAGAAGGCCAATGACTGGCTGGGTCGTGTGTTGGGTGTTTTCACGTTTACGCCTTACGAATACTGGCGCCTGCAACATGCAGCACATCATGCCACCTCGGGTAATCTCGACAAGCGTGGCATTGGCGATATCGAAACTCTGACCGTCAATGAATATCTTGAGCGCGGGAAATTCGGTCGATTGATGTATCGCCTGTACCGTCACCCGATAGTGATGTTCGGACTCGGGCCCAGCTATATGTTCATCCTTCGGCACAGACTGCCCATTGGCTCCATGAACAGCGGGGTCAAGCCCTGGATCAGTACGCTGGCAACCAATCTGGGAATCATTGTAGTATCAACCGCCATCATCTATGCCACCAGCTGGCAAATGTTTCTGCTCATTCAGGTACCCATCGTTGTGCTGGCTGCCACCATCGGCATGTGGCTTTTTTACGTCCAGCACCAGTTTGATGAAACACAATGGCACCGAAAGGATAAGTGGAAACGGGATGCCGCCGCCTTGCATGGCAGCTCTTACTACGATTTGCCCAAACCCCTGATGTGGATCAGTGGCAATGTCGGCATTCACCACGTCCACCATCTGTCCAGTCGAATACCGTTTCACAAGCTCCCGAAGGTTCTCAAGGATCATCCGGAACTCAAAGCCATTGGTCGGCTAACGCTCTGGGACAGTTTTAAAAATGTCAAACTCACGCTGTGGGATGAAGAACGCGGTGAGCTGGTTTCTTTCCGGGATCTGGGTCAGAGGCTGAACGCAGTTTAGCCATAGCACGAAGGGCACAACGCCAAAGCCGCCATTGATGGTATAAGTTGGCACCATGATTTGCGTGCGTAGAGCCAGCTTCAGCCGGTGTCAAGAGTATCGGTACCAACTCTCGCGACGATGGGTGGACGGCCGGGGGCGGTGTGTGTTTATTGGTCTGAACCCCAGTATCGCCAACGCCGCATCCGACGATCCTACCATTCGTCGATGCATGGGCTTTGCCCATGACTGGGGTTATCGCGAGATGATCATGGTCAATCTGTTTGCCTACCGAACACCCCATCCGGCGCTGTTAAAGTCTGCGCCTGAACCCACTGGTGCGAGTAATCGGCGGGCTCTGAAACGTGCCTGCCAATCTGCAGAGCTGATTGTGGCTGCCTGGGGTAATCACGGAACGTTTCAAAACCAGGCAGTGAAAATGGCGTCAGCCTGGCAGGGAATGACCCTGCATTGCTTTGGGCTGACCAAAACCGGTCAACCCGTGCATCCGCTCTATCAGCCACGCAATGCGTCACTGGTAACCTACTGCGGCTAAGGCTCCAGCTCGCGCCAGCTCAATCGCCCGTTGTTCAACGAAGCATCAATGCCCATGGATGTTGCTGTAGGGTCCGACTCGCTATGAGTTAACAGCACATCATCCACGTCAGCTGCCGCAAACGTCGGTTCTGCAAACGGATTGCCACCGTTTCGGATACCGCTAACGGAATCCTCGCCTTGAAAGCTGCCGTCCTCATCCAGATCGAAAGGTGAATCAGACAACATCGCACCGGAACCCGGATTGAATACCATTAGCCAGCCATCCTGCTGGGGATCACATTCATCTCCAGACGGTATGTGCGTTGTGACAAACAGTTTGCCATCGCGCAGCACCGGATTGGCCACTACCTGCTCACCCTTAGGCGTGTTGAACACCAGATCGACATACCAGCCTCGGTGCGAGTCCCAGTCTATGGGTAGTTGAGTGGATTCACGCACCTGCACAGCACTTTCATCGATGCCATCCCCGTCTGTGTCCAGCGACTTGGTTACCTCACCCGTGATGCTTTGTTCGAGCAGGTCTTTTGTAGGTTGGCCATTATTGGTGATACGCTTGTTATCCAGCTTGTCCCACAATCCGTAGAATCGATTATTGTCAGTAGATTGTGTCTGATCGCTCGGCTCCAGGTATTTGCCGGTTCCAAAATACAGCATCACGCCATTGCCCGTGGGGTGTGATCCCACGCGTATGGCAGAGGTGATAGGCCGCCGGTTGCGATCATCATCGCGCGCACTGAAGATCGCCGGCCACCGTTTTGTGTTCAGCCAGTCAGACGGGCTGGTGCTGCTGACATCAAAACCATAGACATTACCCGACAGGTCACCGGCGTAGATTCTGTCTACCGTGTTGTTGCCATCCAGATCTACCGCGGTAGGTTCGGACATGCCATTGTGATTGTCGTGCGT
>CALLPU010000483.1 GCA_938016235.1 uncultured Granulosicoccus sp.
GCCAGTAGCGTTACGCACAACGCAAGCCTTTGAACTCCAACAGCTGCGCGTGCCATCAGTTTTGCAGAGCAACTTCGTAGATGATGTTCACGCGCCGGTTCTTCGCCCAGGCATCGTTATTATGTGCATCATCAACAGGTAGCTCTTCGCCGTAACTGACGGTTCTTGTCTGGGCTGAACTGACGCCTTGCAGCTGTAGCATTCGCGCAATGGTTTTGGCCCGCGCTTCACCCAGTGCAATATTGTACTCGCGAGTGCCGCGTTCATCGGTATGGCCTTCGAGCCGAACACGACCAGCAGGGTTCTGCGCCAGGAATCGCCCATGCTGGGCAACGATATCCAGAAACTCCGGCCGCAGTTCCGCCTGGTCGTAATCGAAGTAAATCACGCGCTCCAATGGCGCTTGACCGGCAATGGAATTCGGATCAATTTCAGAGCCGTCCTGCAAGCCGTCAATGGTGACGGGCTGCACAATGGACGACGTATCGTTAGCCAGATCCACATCGGGTGTATCGCGGCGCTCATTGGATCCGCAGGCGCTGAGCAGCACGGCTGCCACAACCGCCATCACAGGTTGAATTCTAGTCATGTGCATCATCTCGTAAATGTAGAAACCTATTGTGAGTAAGGAGACCAGGCAGGCTCACGCACCGTGCCGCCATCATCCAGTGACAAGCTCTGAACCACACTGCCGTCCAGAGAAACAGCCCCCAGTGTTCCGCGTCCACTCTTTTCAGTGGCGAAGATAATCATCTGGCCGTTCGGTGAAAAGCTGGGAGATTCATCCAGTGTTCCCTGCGTCAGTGTCTGGAACAGTCCGGTAGGGCGATCGATAGCCCCAATTTGAAAACCGGTACTGGTGCCATGAACAAATGCGATCGTGGAGCCGTCGGGAGAAACCGTTGCACTGGCATTGTACTTACCTTCAAACGTAATTCGCCCGGCCCTGCCACCACGCGCAGACACTTCGTACAACTGCGGACCTCCACTGCGATCTGATGTAAACACAATCGTATCGTTATCGATCCAGGCAGGTTCGGTATCAATGGCATCGCTGTCGGTAATACGCCGCAGATTTCCCGAATCAATCTGCAACACATAAATATCGGCGCTGCCCTCGAAGGAGAGCGTCACAGCCAGCCTCTTGCCATCGGGCGACCAGGCCGGTGCTCCGTTAATACCTTCCCGGGACAACGCCTTTACTCGGCTGCCCTGCTGTCGATCTTGAATGTATATCGCCGATTGCGTTCGATTTTCAAAAGACACATACGCAATGCGAATACCGTCAGGTGCCCAGGCCGGTGACAGTATGGGTCTGGGTGATGTCAGCATCGCCTGCGGGTTTTCACCATCGGCATCGGCCAGTTGCAGCTGATAAGTTCGATCACCCACGCGCCCTTCCACCGAGACAAACGCAATCTGGGTGTTGAACGCACCCGCTATGCCGAGGATCTCTTCATAGACTTCATCCGATATCTGGTGTGCAGCGCTACGCAGGGTTTGATCGGTTACCTGAAAGTTGAAACCGGTCAGTAGCGTTTCCTGCAGCACGTCATACAGCTGAAACTCGATGATGTAACCGTCGCCGTCGGGGCGGGTACCGCCTATCAACAGAAAATCTGCGCCCGATAGTCGCCAATTGGCATAGCGAGGTACATCACCACTGACCGGGTTCGCCACCAAATCCTGGCGGTTCAGCGGCGCAAAGTTGCCACTACGTTGCAAATCGGCCATGACCACGCCTGCAATGTCTTCAGGTGGCTCACCACTGCCGGTCCAGCCGAAAGGCACAATAGCGATAGGGATCGCATTTTCGCCACCCTGAGTGATCTCGATCTCAATGATGGCACGCGACGGCTGCGCGACACTGCCCAACAGCAGCAGTAGCAGCACCATCCAACTTCTTGTTTGCGCTTTGAAAGACAAGTTTTCAGTATCCAACTAATGTTGATGACTCAACCGATCCTAAACCATCGGCCAAACAAACGGACGCCTGTATGGACTAAACGGTAATTAACCCGATGAGTCCACCAGCGGCCAGGATCCGGAAGCTAGCCCGGCCTGAAGTAAAATCGAACCCGGCGATCAAACAACTTCGGGTCGGGCGCAGCCGGAAGCGGCGAGGCAGCTCTAACCGCATTCTCCACCGATTTACGCAACGCCGCGTTGCCCCCTTCGCATTCATCTACCACCACTTTCAAAACCTCGCCGCCAACAGATTGCAGAACGCTCACAGTGCAATTCACCTTGCCACTGATACCCGGTGGTTTGCGCCAGCTGCGTTCTACGCGTTGGCGTATCGAGTTGAAATAGAGGTTTCTGAGCCGCAACAGTTCCCTTTGCTGCTGCCGGGCCACCCTTGTATTTTCTTCAGATTGCAGGGCTGCCAGGCGCGCCTCCTCGGCTTTTTGCGCTTCTGCGCGCGCTTCCTGAGCTCTACGGGCTTCCTCGGCTTTGCGTTTTTCTTCGGCAACACGTTCCTGTTCAGCGATTCGTTCGCGCTCGGCAGCCCGGGCCTGCTCGGCCTTGCGCTGTTCTTCAGCTTTGCGTGCAGCTTCGGCAACCCTGGCTTCTTCAGCAACACGAGCTTCCTCGGCGACTCTGGCCTCTTCGGCCACTCGAGCCTCTTCTGCCACTCTGGCCTCTTCTGCGACGCGTGCCTCTTCAACCTTGCGGGCTTCTTCGGCTACCCGAGCTTCCTCGGCAACTCTGGCCTCCTCAGCCACTCGTGCTTCTTCCGCGACTCTGGCTTCCTCAGCTACACGCGCCTCTTC
>CALLPU010000484.1 GCA_938016235.1 uncultured Granulosicoccus sp.
CACACCGCCAGGCCTTCACGGGCAGCATCGTTGTCTGCAACCACCACGGCAAGTTGATCATCAAAGCCAGTGTCAGACGCTTGACCTGTAGTGAGCAATGGCAGTGATTCGAGCAATTTTCTCAAGCCGTCCGGGCGTCGATAGGTACAGACGCACAACACGATGGTGGGGGAGGCGGCACTCATGCGGCAGGGGTGGGCGAGGCATGCAGCCGAGAGTACAGGGTACGAGTGAGGTATATCGCCATGAACGCTTCAGCAGCGAGTATGCCCAGCAGTGTGGTTTCGGGCTGGTAGAAGTAAAGCGTCAGGCTCACCAGCACTCCACTCAGCACAGCACCATAGATACTGGCCATGGCGAGGATCTTGAAATCACGCATGGCCTGAAGAGCCGCGGCGGGTGCGTTGTAGCTGGCTGCAAAGAGGGTGATGATGGACCACAGGCCCACAATCAGCGCCATCGGCTGATCCGCGTATTGCTCCTGATACAGAAAGGCATGAATCCACGGCCACGCCAGCCACAGAAACACGCCCATCATGAGCACAGCGCCCGCCATGAGCAACGTGGTGGTTTGAATCTGCTGCCGAACGGCAGCTTGCCGTGATTCTGACAGAGCAACGGCAAGTTCGGGTTTGACCATGTTCTGCCAGGTGAGCAGTGCCACTCGTACGGGGCCGAACAACACAAAGCCGGCGGCCAGGGGCGCGTAGGCGTTGGGGCCGTTGGTGGACGTAATGATGACACTGTGAGCCTGAGCCAGAAACAACGTTGTCAAAGAGCCTGCAAGCGCCCAGCGTGACTGCTCCCACACGGTGCCATAGCTGGAGATTTTTGCCAGCGAAAACCACCGGCGCGTGTTGCCGTGCAGGCGCCAGCGTTCTACCACCATGGCTACCAGGTTTGCGCCCGCCAGGGCCAATAGCACAGCGCTGATCGGCAAGTCGTCGCGTGTGAGCAGCAAAGTGCCCACAATGAGGAGGCCAGCGCCAACGTAAACGGCGTCGCCAGATGCGGTGATCAGCGGCTTCATGCGCGCATACCCGGCACTTCTACTGTAGTGACGGGCTGAGTAGACCGCCACGAAAGCGGTGACACCCCATGAAATACCGGTATCAAGTTGCGCCCAGTAGGCATAGGCCAGGCCACCCATTATCAGGCTGGCGAACAGCAGAAGGTTCAGAGTGCTGAACATCGCCTCCTGTTCCTGGCGATGGCTGGCATCCTTGATTACCGGTGTGTATACCGTGAGCGGTGTGGAGATCAGTGCGTTGTTAACGGCCGATGCAAACATCGCCAATACAAAAGCAAACGCGAATACGCCGTAGTCGTAAGGTGTGACCAGGCGCAGCAACAACAGATTCAAGGCGAAGTGGAAACCACTGACAAGCGCTTGAGCACCTACAGATAGCGCCAGCCTGGAGGTCGCGAGCGCCAGCCCTTTCGACACAATCTTCGAAGGAGAAAAGCCTGAGCCCGTGGGTGGCATGGAATCGGTGGCTACCACAGTGTTCGTCGGTGAACTGCCCGGTTCGGGGCCAGTGCTGAGTGTATCAACCTGCGACACGCCGTTCAGGCCTGATTTCCACGTAGCAGGGATCCTAAACCGTTTTTAAGCAGTATTGCGCCCAACAGAACCGGCTCTACAAGATAGCGGAAGGCAAAACGCTTTGGACTTTCAAACAATCTGAAACTCCACTCCAGCCCCATACGGCCCATCCAGCGAGGCGGTGTGCGAACGGCACCGGCAACATATTCCATGCAGGCTCCACAGGTGAAAACGATGGGGGCATGGATCAAGTCTCTGTGAGCATGCAACCAGGCTTCCTGTTTGGGTGCACCGAATCCAACCAGCACGATGTGGCTGTTCGCAGCGTTGATTTTTTCAACGACGGCTAGGCTCTCCTCACTGTGAGGCTGCTGATTGAAGTAACCATCATTCCCAGCGATGCTGATACCGGGAACTTCTGTTCTGACGATGTCGAGCGCGCGCTCTTGTACGTCTGCCTGCTGACCCACGTGGAACACATTCCAGCCGTTGTCACCAGCCAGCTTCATCAGTGGCATGATGAAATCGACATACGTGAGCCGCTCGTTCCTTGAGACAGGTATTTTGAGCAGCTGCATGAGCCAGATAACCGGCATGCCATCCACCAGCACAGTGGTTTGCTGATAGTGCTCGCGCAGTGTTTTATCAGTGAAGTAGCTGTAGAGAGAGTGGAGGTTGTGATACAGCACTGTCTCTTTACGGGATTGGCGAATGCTCTCTTCAGTGAACGCCAGGTAGTCTGCCAGGCTTCCCGGGTGCGCAAAAAAACCCAGTAGACGTCGGCAGGTCAGGCTGGATTGGCCGGATTGCAGGTGTTGGGTGATTTCACTGGTGGCCATGATCTGGGTTGTTGAGTTTTTCATTGAAAGACCACTGGGCCCGGTGCGGTGCGTTTTCGTGAAACGCCCCGACGCGAGCTGACAGACAATGTATCGGCCGGATACCGGCATCTCTTCAATATCGTGGCAGAAGAAACACTTATATCCGCACCCTGTAACGACAGATGCACCCGGACGGAGCGTCAGGGTGCATCGTGAACTACCGAAAAAACGGGACCAGCTGTTCGCTCAGTAAGCGTTCTGGTGCGTCCAGCCTTTGAACACGGTTAACACCAGGATCTTGATGTCTAGCAGGATGCTCCAGTTCTTGACGTAGTGCCGATCATGCTCAATACGGGACACCATATCGCTGACACGTCGCGTTTCACCGCGAAAACCATTGATCTGAGCCCAACCGGTGATACCCGGCTTAACGCAATACCGTGAATTCAATGCCGGTATAACGTATTTGAAATCTTCATCGAGTTTCAACGGATGAGGGCGAGGACCGACCAGCGACATTGAGCCCTGGATCACGTTGAACAGCTGTGGCAGTTCATCAAGGCTGGTCTTGCGCAGGAAAGCACCCACCCGGGTAATACGGGGGTCATCCTTCTGGGCTTGCTTGAATTCCTGACTACCGGTCTGGTACATGGTTCGAAATTTATAGACCTTGATGATTTCCCGGTTTCGACCGCTTCGTGCCTGGCAGAATAATGCTGGCCCTGTGCTGTCGAGCTTCACGGCGATGGAGATGAGTGCCATCAGCGGGAAAAGAATGATCAGCGCGACAGAACCGAATACAAAATCCTCAAGTCGCTTCATCGCAGCACCGATACCTGCAATAGGCTCCAGTGTTGATGTATCGCTGCTGACCAGTGATATCCAGTGACTGGCATCCGATGGCGTGGCATCGATAGAAGCGGCATTAGCGCTGTTTTGTTCCACCACGGTCTTGCTTTTATTATTGTTGACTACGCTGGCGCTCGGCACCTTGTTCTCCTGAATCTAATAGTGAGTTGTTTTCGCCGACTGGCGGATAACAGGTCTCGCTGTGTATACGATCTGTCTTTCTGGCTGAGATTTTACTGCAAGCCAACGATTGTTCGCGTGACAGGAATCTCATTCGGTAATACTACCTTGGCGATGTTGTCAGTAATGCCTGCGAGCTGCCAAACCCTACCTTATTAACGCTTGTTGACACTTTGCAATGTTTGCGTTCCAGCGCCTGCCAGGCCCGTGGACTGGGCCTTCCGCGGCTTATGCCAATCCGTGGCACAGTAGTTCACAGCAACGGCAAGAGAGTGCACATCATGTGTGCAAACGTTAACTAGTCCAGTTGTTCTCTGTAATAAGTGTAGTGCCTCGGCGTTGGCGCGGATGAGCCGTTCATGATGCATCCGCTCACTCTCACTCCGGAGAAGGTGAGTCGCTTCAATGCTTCGTTCAATTGTGGCTCCTTCACTTCGCCTTCCTTCACTACCATGATAGTAGAACCTGCATGTTTGCCCAGTGACGCTGCAGTAGAGACACTGAGAACCGGCGGTGTATCAATGATGGCTATGTCGAATCGTGGCGCTACAACGTCCAGAAAAGCACCAAATTCCTTATCGCTTGGCATCTCGGCACTGTTGCCACCTGAGTAGCCACGGGCAATGCAGTAGAGGTTTGCCACGTTGGTTGGCTTTACGGTTTCTTTCAATTCACTCTTGCCGCGAACCACTTCCGGCAAGCCGGGACCGGCTGGCAATCCCAGTGACTTGTGCAGCTGCCCACGCTGATAGTCGGCATCGATCAGCAAGACCTTCTTGCCGGTCTGCGCTACCAACACCGCGAGGTTCAGGCTCAGGAACGATTTACCCATGCTAGGCAAAGGACTTGTGAACATCAATACATTGTTGTTGGCGCCGGCCATCACGTCTTCCAGCATGCTACGCAAGCCACGAAGATTTTCGATGGAATAGTCTTCGGGCTTGGACAGCGCAAGTACATTGCTTGATAGCGCTTTAGTTGCCGCTTCACTGTCTGCCCCTGGCAACATGCGACGAGGGTCTACCGTAACCGGAGTGCCGAGGCGACGTTGAGCGGCACTCTTGGGAATATTCATGTAGACCGGCAGCCCTGACACTCTTTCCAGTGAGTCCTGGTCGCTAATTACCGTAGAGAGGGCTGAACGCAAGGTGAGGTACAAGGTGTACAGAAACAGGGTAGCCAGCGTTCCGCCGGCCACCGCCAGAAGTGTGCTGGGAGAGACAGGTTTACGCGGCGGCAATGCATCGTCGATGATTTGCACTTCACCGACATTACCCACATTGGCCAGTTCGAGCTTCTGCAGTTTCTCGCTGATCTCGATAAACAGCTTGCGCTTGGTGTCTACTTCGCCTTCCAGAATGCCTTCCTCACGCTGTGTATTGGGTGCGGTTCGGATACCACCGCGCACTTCACGGATCTTGTCGTTCAGTACATCGATTTCCTTTTGCAGCCGCTTGGGTGTGGGGTGGTTCACGGTGTAGCGTTTTAACAGATCGTCGCGTTCCAGTTCCTTTTCCAGCAACTCGGTTTCCAGCTTGTCCAGCTGGCCGAGCTTGAAATTGACCTGCGTATCCTGGTTGAACGAATTGGCGTTGCGTCGAAAATCTGACAACGCAATTTCAGCTGCTCGCAGATCAGCCTCGACACGGGGCAGTTGCTCCTGAAAAACCAGAAACTCTGCGTCGGAAGAGCGATTCTGTGATCCGAGTTTGACGCTGGTGTATTCGTCCAGAATGGCGTTGGTCAAGTCGGCGATATGTTCGGGATCATTGCCCTGTAACTTGAGCGTGATCATGCGTGACTTGCTATCGGTGGTTTCAGTGGCCAGGTTGTTTCGCAGTGACGTCACGGTTGCCTGCAAAGATCCTCGGGTCACTGAGAATTCAACACCGGCTCGTGCCTCTAGACTGGCCAGGGAGATCACGACAGGGTCCTGATTGGGGATATCTGCAACAACCCGATCACCGACCTGTGCCTGTTCCACCAGCACATCGTCTTCGAAAGAGAGTCGATAGGCGCCTTCGCCAAGCGCGGTCAGCGTCAGGGGACGGTCTTCCCAGCGTCGTGGAACCGAGAGTTCGGTCACTTCAATGTCTGCTTCACCCCACGCATAGGCGCTGGCAAAACTCAATCCGTCGGCAATATCTGCCAAAAACGGTATTTTCTGGGTCAGCGACCCGGCAACCGGAATTCGCTTGGCTTCAGCAACGGTGCGCAGCCCGAACGCGTCAACGACGGGGCTCAGTACCTTGCGCGAACGCAGAATATTCGCCTCTTCCTTGATGGTGGGTGCGTTCCAGTCGGTCTGGGTGGCAGTACCGTCTGTATTGAAGTAGTTCTCCGGCTTGTTGACTTGCACCAGAGCAGCTGTTTCATACGTTTTTTCGGTGCTGATCAAATACAGCCACGCCAGAGCCAGCCCCAGCAGCAAGGTGAGCAGGAGCCCGACCTTGTGGCGCATCAGCAAACGCAGGTATTCCTTGGCATCGCTGGTTGCCGGTACTGTCGCGTATCCTTGCATGGGTGCACCGGCCTGGGGGTAGTTTAAAGTTTTCATCAAAACGGGGTCCGTCGTCGTTGGCCTGGCTTCGGCCGAATAGAGTATAGAACCTGAAGCAATTATCGCTGTGCTTCAGTATTTTCTCGCATCGGTCACAGCTGACCCACTTATTATTGTTATGTGGTGTTGCATGGCGTGCTATTTGTCTGACACATCGGGATCAAACACGGCTATCCGGATCCGAGTGCCTTACGGGTGGCGCGATTGTATCAACTCGCCTAGGTTGATTTGTGACGTTGTTTTAATAAAGTTGAGCCGGAGGCTTTCATTGAGCGAATTCAAGACGTGGCGCAGATTCCTGACGGGTTGGCGGTTGTGGGTTTCTGGCTTCGTTGTGTATGTTTTATTGTTCACTGGTATGGGCATGATAGTGCCTCCACCAAATGCTGTCGGTATGGCAGGAGAGCGGCAGATTGCGAGAAACGTACAGTTTTTCGAGGATGTCAGCTGGATTGACGATCAGGACCAGAGACAATTGTCACAAAACGTCTTTGATGCACTGATAACGGGTATCCGCACTGCTCGGCAACTGATCGTTCTCGACATGTTTCTGTTCAATGCCTGGCAAGGTCCGGTTCCTGAGCAGCACCGGCAGCTTTCCGCAGAGCTCACTCAGGTGCTGATTGAGCAGAAGTCGGCATTCCCCGATTTGCACGTTCTCGTCATCAGTGACCCCATCAACACAGTGTACGGCGGGCTTGAGTCGGTTCACTTTGACGCACTGACTGACGCGGGTATTCCGGTGGTGTTAACGGATCTTGTGCAACTGCAAGACAGCAATCCGCTCTGGTCCAGCGTGTGGCGATGGTTGATTCGTCCACTGGGAAACGCCAGCGGCACGCTGTTACCCAATCCGTTTGGTGAGGGCAGGGTATCGCTGAGAAGCTATCTGGCGTTGTTGAATTTCAAGGCAAACCATCGCAAATTGCTGATCGCCGACAACGGTGTTGGCGATTTGCACGGCTGGGTGAGTTCAGCCAATCCTCACGACGGCAGCAGCGCCCATCGAAACGTGGCGATTCGATTCGACGGAGCGGCTGTACAGGATCTTGTGAACAGCGAGCGTGCCTTGCTGCTCATGAATGATGAACGGGACCAGCTCCGGGCACTGGACGCTGTGCTAACGGAATTGGCCAAGGGCGAATCCCCGGAAACCGACATAAGCGCAAGCTCCGCAGTCGACGACTCCCAGTCGGTGCGGGTACAGGTTGTCAGCGAATCGGCCATCCATGAAGCGGTGATGCGCTCGATTAATGCCACACGCTCCGGCGACGCCGTCGACATGGTGATGTTCTATCTCAGTGAACGGCAGATCATCGGAGCGTTAACTGCGGCGCGTGCGCGTGGGGTTAACGTGCGAGTATTGCTGGACGTCAACAACGATGCATTTGGCCGACAGAAAAACGGTGTACCGAATCGACCCGTGGCAGCTGAACTGGTGGAGGCTGGAGTGAGCGTTCGGTGGTGTGCCACCCGTGGAGAACAATGCCACGCAAAATGGTTACACGTGGCGCAGCCGGATGAACATACGTACATCTTGGGTTCTGCCAACTATACGCGGCGTAACCTGATGGACCTGAACATGGAAACCAACCTGGTCGTCATTGCCCAGCCAGAGCATTCAGTGGTCAACCAGATGAGCGAATTTTTTCTCAGACAGTGGAACAATCAGGGTGGTAGAACGTATTCAACAGAGTACGAGACACATGCGCAAGACAGTGTCTGGTTGATGTTTCAATATCGATTCATGGAGTTCACAGGATTAAGTACGTTCTAATAGCGATCTGCGTGTTTGTCAGCGGATGTGTTGATAGCGATGAGCCTGTGCGGGCCGGTGCCGATGCATCGCTCAGCGCTGATTGGCAGAACCTGTTTGCAGCAGACGCTACAGATCCTCTGCCGCTGAGCCCTGTTAGCTTACCCGCCGATTTACAGACACATTCAACGGCAAGGGCGGAGTCCTTCAGCGCTCGTGCGGTGGCGTTTGATCAACAACGACAAGCTTTCAGCGTGTATGCGCAGTGGGAGCGTTTGCGAATACGGGATACCGCTACCGACACAGCTGCAGCATCACAGTGGGCCTACGACAGCGTATTTCGAGCACTGACATCGATAGGCGCGGATGCGGATGACAGCGCGACTTCGCATGAGCTGATCGAACGCGGTGCGCTTGGCCTGGCGGGCAGCGATGTCCATCGTTTTTTCGTGGGAAAAAACTCGGTGCTGTTAAAGCCTGATGTTTCATCGCAAACGCCGTGCATGGCGCAGGTGCATCTGGCGGTGATGATGCACCCGGAGCACGAGACGAGTCTTGAAAGCACCTCGCCCGTGTGTGCGACCGGTGAATCCGTTGGCAGTGTACTGAATCAATGGGAAGCTCCTGCGGTGCCCGTGTCAGGCACCGTGTCGGGCCTGTTGATTGAGGGTTTCGCCTGGCTGACGCACTCGTGGGGGCATCCTGCACCCACCAGTGGAGCGGTTGTACTGGATCAGCTACGCTTGCGTCTGGTGCCGGAAAACGGCGACGTATTCCATCTCAATGCCAATCGCAGCAGACGCCGTTCAGGCACTGGGCCGGTTAGCGTTTTGGCGTCAATCACCGACGCAAGCGGTGCGAGGACCGAGATCGATCTTCAATGGCAGGACCACTCGTATCCACCCTCCGTTGCAGCAGGAATTGATTACGCTACCGAATTCCAGTTGCAAAGCCTGGCTCTGGGGCTGGACGTCACGCTTGCGCCCATTGTGCCGAACTCGGAGGTACGGGATGTATTGGGTAGTCGATGGCGTGGTGGCGTGCTGGTTAGCGGTACTCACGATGGGGTCGGTTTCGTTGATGTTGTGCCATCAGGTACGGGTAACCCATGATGATTGATCGCGTATCGCTCTTGTATTGTCGTGCTGTGATGATGGCAGCGCTCGTCCTGTTGCTGGCTGGGTGTCAGCGCGACGAGCCGCAGAGCAACACCGATGCAGGTTCTGCCCCGAACAGTCTGGTTGAGGACACGGCTGTCAATCCTGATGAGAGTCAGGTCGTGGCAGCGTCAACGCAGCACCCTGAGGCCAGTGCGTTGTGGAGTGCTGCGCGATATGCCACCCCCGGGCGCATACCGGCTTCTTCGCAACGCCCTGGCGACATCGAGGCGGGACGCAAGGCCTTGCTCGATAAGGCCTATGTCAGTTGCGGTTTGCCCGAGCGTGTTTTTCGCAGTTTGCTTGACGACGAGAACACGCTCGAAGCGCCGGATCGCAGCGTCGATGCGGCGGGGCTGCCGTATGGCAATACCGTGTCTGTCGATGCCAACGGGCAGCGCATTGTCAGCAATAATTGCCTGACGTGTCACGCCACCCCACTGTTTGGCGAGCTGGTTATAGGCCTGGGTAACGAGTTTCTGGACTTTACTGCCGATGCGTCTGCGTTTGTCGAGCGGGCCGGCGCGCTGGTGAACGGTGAGTCTGAAATCGACGCCTGGGAACTCTATGCAAACCGGATCGCAGCAATCGCGCCCTACACCCGAATGCATACCGTGGGGGTGAATCCAGCCAATAATCTGACCTTTGCGCTTATTGCTCATCGACATGCCGATACCAATGCCTGGTCCGATACACCGCTGCTGGCGTTACCACCGAAAGATCCGCCTCCTGTCAGCGTGCCGCCGTGGTGGCGCATGAAGAAAAAAACCGCCATGTTCAATCTGGGAGAAGGCCGCGGTGATCATGCTCGCATCATGATGGCCGCATCCATGTTATGTACCGACAATGCCGAAGCGCTGGCTGAGATTGATCAGTTTGCGCCGGACATTCGTGCGTTCATTGCGAGTCTGGATGCACCCGCCTGGCCCTTTGCGCTGGATGATTCGCTGGCTGCCGAAGGCAAAGGGATCTTCGAAGCCAACTGCTCTCAATGCCATGGAACCTATGGCGCTAACGGCGTATACCCGGCACGGTTGGTACCACTGGAGGTGGTGCAAACTGATGCTGCGCTGGTCAATTTTGCGCACAGCGAGCAGGGCGCGTCTTATATAGACTGGTATAACCGGTCCTACTACGGGGAGATTTCTACCGCGGCGCCCGGTTATGGTTACGTAGCGCCACCGCTGGAAGGCATCTGGGCCACCGCGCCTTTTTTACATAACGGTTCTGTGCCTACACTGCGTGCAGTGCTTGATAGCAGCACGCGTCCTGAGCTGTGGCAGCATACCGTCACACAGGCCGACGACAAGGCCGCTTATGACCAGAAGAATCTGGGCTGGGTGGTTCAGGTATTGACGGGCGATGAGGTTGGAGTGCCCAAGCCTGCGCAAATTTACGATACGCGGCTGCCAGGTTACAGCAACTCCGGGCATCGGTTTGGTGACCACCTGAGTGACGAACAGCGCACAGCCTTGCTGGAGTATCTGAAAAGCCTGTAGATCTGGAGCCTATGGCACTACGCAGCTGGCTCCCGGCTATGCGCTCCAGAGCGCGGCATGCGCAGGCTTCTGGCGCTAGAATCTGGCGTTCTGACTGGCTCTGCCGTTTGTCGGGCGCACAATGCTCCTGCAACACGGCAGTCGTTACACCTGCTGGATGATTGATGACATGCTGAAAACTCCCTATCTCCTGTTTCTGGGCGATGCACCGGATGGGCTAGCCGCCAAAGTTGCTCAGGGCGTAAAAGACTGGCGCCCCGAAAATTGTGTGGGTCAATTGCGCCAGGCAGGTTGCAATGCCGATATGGGTTTGCCGGACATGACGATTCAGCAGGCGCTCGAAGCCGGTGCCAAAACGCTGGTGGTTGGGGTTGCCAATCGTGGCGGCAAGATCAGTGATACCTGGAACGCCGCTTTCGAAGAGGCGCTTGCCGCCGGGATGGACATTGCGTCGGGGTTGCATAACCTGCTCACGGATAATCCTCGACTGGTTGCCCTGGCAGAGAAGCATGGCACTTCGCTGTTCGATGTCCGGATACCGCAGCATTCGTTTCCTATTGCCAGTGGTAAAAAGCGCACAGGCAAGCGATGTCTGGCAGTCGGCACGGATTGTTCGGTGGGCAAGATGTACACCGGCATCGCCATGGAAAAGGTGATGCGCGAACGCGGCATGAAGGCTACGTTCCGGGCAACCGGCCAAACGGGAATTCTGATTACCGGCGGTGGCATACCGCTGGATGCGGTCGTGGCGGATTTCATGGCGGGAGCCGTTGAATGGCTGACGCCGGATAACGACCCTGATCACTGGGACCTGATAGAAGGCCAGGGCAGTCTGTTTCATGCCTCCTACTCAGGCGTTACCATGGCACTGATACACGGTGGAGCACCCGACAACCTGGTGCTGTGCCACGAACCTACCAGAGAGACGATGCGCGGGTTACCCGATTACCAGCTACCCAGCCTTGAACTGGTGAGAGATACGGCACTGGTACTGGCGCGCTTCGTTAACCCGGACTGTAAATTCATTGGTGTCTCGGTCAACACGTCTGCGCTGGCAGAGGACGAAGCCGTCAACCTGTTGCAAGAGATTGAGGATCGCATGGAGTTGCCCTGTGTGGATCCATTCCGCCATGGCGCTGATCGCCTGGTAGATGCGCTTTCGTGAATGGCCCGATCTCACTGAGTGTCACCCGTGACACCTTCGCCATGGACGGTACGTTCACGATATCCCGCGGTTCAAGAACCGAAGCCCAGGTAGTGACGGTTGCTTTGCAAAGCGAGGGTGTGCACGCCTGGGGCGAATGCGTACCTTACGCGCGCTACGGAGAGTCGCTGGACAGCGTCTGTGATCAGATAACCTCCATGGCCCCACAGTTGGCTGACGGGCTGGACCGGATGACGCTGCAACAGGCGCTACCGGCTGGCGCTGCCCGGAATGCGCTTGATTGCGCGTTGTGGGATCTGGAAGCCAAACTCAGCGGTAAGCCTGTCTGGCAACTTGCCGGGCTGACAGAGCCTGCAAGCGTTATCACGGCGTACACGCTGTCGCTGGATGCGCCGGAGAAAATGCGCAAGGCTGCCAAGGATCATGCCAGCCGACCGGTGCTGAAGATCAAGCTGGGTGGCCAGGGTGATATGGACCGGTTACGCGCGGTCCGCGATGGAGCCCCAAACAGCCGCCTGATTGTAGATGCTAACGAAGGCTGGTCTGCCGAGGACTATGATCTGCTGGCTCCGGTGATGCTGGAACTGGGAGTGGCACTGGTAGAGCAGCCTTTGGCCGCTGACGCTGACACCGCACTGGCCGGGCGTGAGCGACCGCTTGCTGTCTGTGCCGATGAATCCTGCCATGATCGTGCGTCGCTGTCGGAGGTGTCTGGCAAATATGATGTGGTGAATATCAAGCTGGATAAAACCGGTGGGCTTACGGAAGCGCTTGCGTTGAAAAACGCCGCTCAGGAGCAGGGTTTCCGTATCATGGTGGGCTGCATGGTAGGCACGTCGCTAGCGATGGCACCCGCCTTGCTGGTAGCTCAGGATGTCGAATTTGTTGATCTTGATGGCCCGTTGCTGCTTGCCGAGGATCGGCAAACACCTATGCAATTCGAAGGCAGTCAGATGTATCCGGCATCAGCTATGCTTTGGGGCTAGTGGCGGTACGCAAGTCCGTTGCATCCGAAGAATAGACGTATAACCCCCACGAAGTAAACAATGTCAAAGCATTTGGTTGTGGTAGGAGGAGGCGCCGGCGGACTCGAACTGGTGGTCAAGCTGGCTCGCAAGTTCAAGCGAGACGACGCCGTTTCAGTCACGCTGATTGACAAGAATTCGTCGCACATCTGGAAACCCCTGTTACACGAGGTGGCTACCGGCTCGCTTGACAGCTATCACGACGAAACCAGTTATCGCATGCTGGCGCGTAAGCACCGGTTCGATTTTGTGCTCGGTCGTGTGGTTAACATTGACGCCGACAATCAGCGCATCAACCTGGCAGTAGAGCTGGATGATGACGGCATGCAGCTGGTAGAGCCCCGTGAGATTCACTACGATCGCGCGGTGTTATGTCCGGGTTCCCTGAGTAATGATTTCGGGACGCCCGGTGTTGCCGACTTTTGCGTCAAGCTCGACTCGCGAGCACAGGCCGAGCGTTTTCATCAACTCTACTTGAAGCAGCTTCACCGTGTCAGTGCGGCGCGTGATGAACAGTCACAGCTCTCTGTGGTGATCGTTGGCGGCGGTGCAACCGGTGTCGAGCTAGCCGCGGATTTGCACAACGTCGCAGGGCGTTTGCAGGATTATGGTTTTGAGCGATTCTCTAACGAACGGCTGAAAGTATCAGTCATTGAGGCAGGTCCTCTGTTGCTGCCCAGACTTCCCGACCGGATCGGTATCAGCGTGAAAGAGGAACTCGAAACCATAGGTGTCGAGGTGCTCACCGATACCATGATCAGCAGTGCCGAGAATAACGCGCTGTTAACCAGGGAAGGTGAGAGGATTACCGCCGATATCAGCGTCTGGGCCGCCGGTGTTCGTGCTCCTCGATTCCTGGAGGAAAGCGGTTTACCGTGCGACAACCTGGGCCGGATTAAAGTGAATCCTGATCTCAGCGTTGAGGGATATCCGTCGCTTTACGGCGCCGGCGATTGTTGCTGCTGCCCGATGGAAGATGGTGGAACAGTGCCACCCAGAGCGCAGTCGGCTCACCAGATGGCGGCCGTGGTTGCTCGCAATCTGATCGCAGAACATCGTGGCAAGGAAACCAGGGCATTCGTCTACAAGGATTTTGGTAGTCTGATCAGTCTCAGCCGTTTCTCAACCGTCGGTAATTTGATGGGCAATCTAATGCGCGGCACCGTGTTCGTGGAAGGTTGGTTGGCCCGGCTGTTCTATCTATCGTTGTATCGAATGCACCAGAACGCGGTGCATGGCCCCGTCTCGACGCTACTGATCATGCTGGGCGATCGAATCTACACGGCGACTCGTGCCGACCTGAAGCTTCATTGAAGCTTCAGGTCGTATGCGGCCTAACTGAGTGCGTCATCGCTTGAGAGCGTGACGCGCTCCGGCCTGACGTTACTTGTCGTATTTGTTGACTGCGTTACGGCTGGCATCGACGATTTTTTCATCGATCTCGTTGATGCGTGTGCCCACCTTGGCTGACACGCGCGTGATGAGATCGTCTGAAGACTCCAGTCCTTTCGTATCCGAATCCACCCGGCTGCTGGCGAGGCGTTTTTCGACCTTCTTCTCAACGCTTTCAATGCCCGAAGACACCTTGTTCACCATTTTACCGAAGACACCTTCTTCGTCAGCTGCGCGGCGCCCATCACCGTAGCCGCTGGCGGCGTTTCTGGCGCGGTTGGCCATGCGTTGGGTAATTTCATCAGAGCGTTGGGACACCTTCTTGCTCGCGCGCTCGAAAAAGGAGCCACTGTCGTCATCATTGTCGGCGAAAGAACTGTTCGTCTGACGCGAAGCTTCCTTCATCTTGGCGTCAAGTTTGTCGTCGATGCTGGCAGCTTTGGCACCCACTTTGGCTACCATCCGCCCAAAGACAGTATTTTCGTCGCCTGCAGAAGCGGGCCGTTCGTCGGTGTCAGAGATCCTGGCAGCGGCGGCGCGCGACTCGACGAATTTTTCGCCATACTTAGCGGTTTTCTCTTGCACCTTGGATACGGCGCGAGCGAAACGCGAGTTTTCCTGATCAATAGAGACCTTGCCATCGCCCTGCAGTTGGGCGGTGCGGGTACGGGCCGTGAAGCTCGGGAGCAGCCCCTCATCGCTGGCGACGGTTTCATCGTGGCTGTGTGCCTCGACCCAACGACGCTCATTCAGCGCGTTGAAAAAGAGCCAGGCGGCAATGGCCAGCAGGCACAGAGTTGAAATCCAGATCATCGAGTGCTCCGAGTTAGCAAAATGTTCCGATCAGGCGTCTCCCGACCTCTGGCTCTATGGTACGCGTTAGAGGACATCGCCTCAATACGAAAACAGCCGGGAGAGTCTCTGAGGAGAAAGCGTTGCGAATGTTTGCAAACGCAATACCAGTCAGCACTTTGCCGATACGATCCCCGATTATTGCGCCGTGGCAGCTGCCGCTGAGGAAATCAGATCGTAATGCTCGCGGATGTAGATACGTATCCAGGGTGAAAACGCATCGGGGTCGGTCTGGATGTCGTCACGCAGCTCAGCCAGTGCCTGCCAGCGAACCGCCTGGACTTCGTCGGTATTGAACAGGGTAGGCAGGGTGTCATCGTCAACGTAGCCTGCAAAGCAGTGCGCTGTTTCATTTTCAAACAGCTTGCCGACCTGCGCCTTGTAGTTGATCTTGCCGAAGGGGGTCAGCGGGAAAGCGCAGCCCACCTCTTCTTCCAGACGCCTGACGGCGCAGTCAGGTAGCGATTCATTCCACCGCGGGTGAGAACAGCAGGTGTTGGCCCACAACCCGCCAGAATGGTATTTGCAATCGGCGCGTTGTTGCAGCAGCAACCTGCCCTGATTGAAAACAAACACGGATACAGCCAGGTGAGGCACGTTGCGGACGTGAGCGTCCAGTTTGCCGATGGGGTACAGACCGCCATCGTCGTCAATCGCGGTGATGACTTCCCGTTCGGTCTGTTCAAGTACATCAAGCATCATGATATTAACTCTAGCTGATAAAAAGTTGTATGAACCTGATTGTCAGGCTCTTAAAACCTCTCGCGTGTTGCGAGGCATGCGAAAAGGCAAGAGGCATCTGACCCAGGCAGAATCGAAACGTTCGAGATCGAGACTCTCATGGACGCAGACCTGCTCATGATCGGGATAATGTTCAACAAATCTTGAGCGTGAATAGAATGGCGTATCTTCCAGCGTCTGTACATCGCTTAGCGTAATACCATGCGCGGTT
>CALLPU010000485.1 GCA_938016235.1 uncultured Granulosicoccus sp.
ACAGGGTGTGAGAGACGATCAGGTGGTGAAGGGCAGCGGAGTAGTCCCGCTTTTTTCAACAGACTCCGATTGTCAATCAGCACCTGTGGTCGCTCGGGTCAGCTTTTAGTCATGACCTGATCCCGCTGTCAAGATCGTTGATTGCAGGAATTCCCAAGAACTCATAGAGAAACATGTCATGAATCAAGTAGCTCGACTGTCTGGTGGTATTCTGTTTGGTCTCGGTGCAATGGTGTGCTCATCACTTCATGCTGATCCGGAAATTGAGGCTGCGGCGCGTGTGTTCGCTGAGCAGTCCGTTTCCAACTGGCTGAACGATCCGTTGATCATCTCCGCCATACGAGCTCAAAATGTCGAGAACGCTGCTCTGACGCAGAAAGACATTGATGCCCTGGATCAGCAATGGCGCGCAGAATCAGGAGGTTCAGCAGGGTCGATGATCAAGGAAGTAACGGGCAATACTCTGTCGAAGTACTTGCAGGATGTAAAAGAGGGTGAGCAGGGTCTGGTGACAGAGATTTTTGTCATGGATGACAAGGGGCTGAATGTTGGCCAGAGTGATGTCACTTCAGACTACTGGCAAGGGGATGAAGCCAAGTGGAAGCGAACCTACGCAGCAGAGCCGAACGCCATGTTTGTTGACGAGGTGGAGATGGACGAATCCACACAGCGATTTCAGACACAAATCAGTATTGCCATTACCGACCCCGATACAGGCAAGAACATCGGGGCAGTGACAGTCGGTGTGGATGCTGAAAGCCTGCTGATGCAGTAGCTTAGAATGTGAAGGCCAAATTCTCAAACTGGTCTTTGTGTGGTGGTACAAGCAATAAAGTCTGTACTTGAACAGAACGTCAAGAGCCGAAGCAGCTATGAATATTGATCAGTCAGGAAGCAGACGCCGAGCATCGGTCAGCCGTACGCTGGTGGCAACGCTTGTGGTGTCTGCAGTCATTGCATTCGGCTTGTTGATTGCCTTGAACGTGACTACCTCCAGTCGCAATATGCTCGCCTCCCAGCAACGGGAGAATGGCAACATGAATTCTTTACTGGCTGGTCAACTGGCAGGCGCTGTGCGATGGAAGAAGGAGCAACCTGTTCTGGATGCGTTGGAGATGTTCAAGAGTAGAGACAGTCAACAAGTGTTCGTAAAGGCGTATGTGCTACTGACATCAGCGGAACCCTGGGTGACGTTTGAGGGAGTGGCCTCCGAACAGTCAACCGCCTTGAACAATGACTATCTCGAGGAGGCGGTCAATGCCGAAGGAACTGTCTCAAGGATGACCGGCAGTCTATTCAGCACATCCGCGCCTATTCTGAACGGTAGTGGGGCACGCATTGGCACATTAGTCACACGTTGGGATCATGGTTCTATCACCAGGCAGATCATGGCGGACTCGTTCAAGGCAGCATTGGTTGCACTGGGCCTGATGGTGATGATGGTTGGTTTTGTCGTGTTTCTGAACCGGCGGCTGGTGATATCACCATTACGAGGCATCACGCGAACCTTGTCCAGACTGGCGGAAGGCGAGCACGAGTTAACCATTCCTGCATTGGGGCGGCGTGATGAGATTGGCGCGATCGCCGAAGCGGTTGAAGTTCTCAAAAGGAATGCCATTGCGGCGGAAGCATTGAAGCAGCAACAGCAGCAAACAGAGTCTGAGAATCAAAGGCAGAAGGAACTGATGGATGAGGCTGAGCAAGAGAAGCGGGAAGAGGAGGCAAAACTGCATCAGTCACGACTCGAAGAAGCGTCAAGAGCAGCAGAACAGGCTGCCCAGTTAAGCAAGAGAATCGGCACGTTGCTGGAAGCCGTTGATGCCGCGTCGCAGGGGGATCTCGAATACCCGATTGATTGTTCGGTAGCTGATGATGATCTGGGCATGATATCCGTGGCGCTGGACGGTCTGTTCAAACAGTTGCGTAACAGTTTTACCGATATCGAGTCCAGTGCGGCCAGTGTCTCTGATGCGGCTCTGGAGTTGAATGATATGGGTAAGGCCATTACACGCTCTTCCGGGAAAAGCGTCGAGATGACGGAGTCGGCCTCAGTCAGAGCAACCAACGTCAGCGCCTCTGTTGAGACAGCAGCAGCCGCTACCGCTGAAATGACATCGACCGTCAAGGAGATAGCGGTTAACGCCAGCGAGGCTGTTCGAACGGTGGAAGAGGCAGTAGGGCTTGTTGAGAACACCGGAGCGAACATCAGGAAACTATCGGAATCATCGGCGGATATTGGATCAGTCATCAAGGTTATTACCTCGATAGCGGAGCAAACCAATCTGTTGGCATTGAATGCCACCATTGAGGCGGCACGTGCTGGTGAGGCCGGTAAGGGGTTTGCAGTGGTAGCCAATGAAGTAAAGGAACTGGCCAAGGACACGGCGCGAGCCACTGAAGAAATAGAAAGCCGTATTGAGTCCATCCAGGCAGACACGCAGACTGCCGTTTGCGCAATCAACGATATCAACACGATCGTGAGTACAATTAGTGACTCGCAATCCTCAATCGCGGCGGCAGTTGAGCAGCAGAAAGCCACGAGCAATGAGTTGCATCGAACGATCGCCAGTGCTTCCGAAGATAACTCGGCCATTACTCATGTGTTTCACAGTGTTGCTGAGCAATCCCGTGATACCCAGACGTCTGCCACATCGGTAAACCAGGCTGCAGAGCAGCTGTCCGAGCATGCCTCTGTGTTGCGTACTTTGCTAAATCACTACCGGGCGAAAAGTGGCTCGGAAAGCGCTCGAAAGGCGGCTTGATGGTGCCTCACAGCTTGCGTTAATGACTTTTCACCCGGAGCGACTCACCTTATAGCCAGCCTCGGATACGTAAGATAGCTTGATCGTTGCCATGCTTCTAAGAGAAATTGTGAACTGGTCAATGTCAACAAATGTGTCCGTGAGTTCTCAGCTGCAATACCTGAAACCTTCCTCATTACGCCCAGCAAGCGTCCGATAACAGCCTCAGTTCGACTGGTACGGCACAGCGCGCCCAGGTCGCACGAACCCCTCTTAAAGCAAACGCTGTTATTGGAGACTGTCTAAATGAACAAACCTGTGTTCGGCACTTGCGTGTCGCTAGCTGTACTTTTGAGCCTGACTGCTTGCAGTAGCCCGCAACCAAATACCAGTGGCGATTCAGATTTTGCCCAACAGCTACAGGCACGCGAGGCCGCTCTGGCGACCAAGGAAGCGGCTCTGGCAAAACGAGAATCCAACATGAACCTGAGAGTTCCTGCTGGCAACGCCCTGCAAGTTGCCGGTGGTGAGATGCTTCCTCCGAATGCAGCCCCCGGGCAATGCTTCACGCGAGTCTGGATGAAACCTGAGTACAAGGGCGTAGAGTCGAAACGTCTGGTTAGTGAAGCTTCAGAGCGGCTTGAGATAGTGCCTGCAAAATACGGCAAGGTTACGCGTCGCGTTCTGGTCCAGGAAGAGTCCACTCGCATTGAGACAATACCTGCAACGTACAAGACGGTTAGCGAAAGGGTTATGGTAGAGCCGGCCAAGACAGTGACCAGAACCATAGCTCCGGTTTATGAGACGGTCACCGAACGAGTACTGGACAAGCCAGCACACACGACCTGGAAGAAGGGTACTGGGCCGATACAGCGTATAGATGCATCCACGGGCGAGATCATGTGTCTGGTCGAAGTGCCTGCAACGTATAAAACTATCGAGAAGCAAGTGCTGAAGACACCTGCTCGAACCACTGAGCAGAAAATTCCGGCAGTTTACAAGGTGGTAAAACGTCAAGTCGTTGATCGAGAAGCAACTACGCGTACGATCAAGATTCCTGCGAAATACACAACGGTTACTGTATCGGAAGAGGTACAGCCACAACAGGAACGTCGCATACCGATTCCTGCGAAATATGCAAAAGTCACTAGCCGAGAGCTGGTCAGTGATGGGCGTATGGAATGGCGCGAAATTCTGTGTGAAACCAACACCACGCCAGATCGTGTCGTACAGATACAAAAAGCGCTACAGAAGGAGGGTTTCAACCCAGGTGCGGCCGATGGACAGCTTGGACCTTCCACGATTCGCGCAGTCAATGCCTTTCAGCGCTCTCGCGGGCTGCCCGTTGACAACTATCTCAATATTGAAACAGTGAAAGCGCTGGGTGTTAGCACCAGCATATAACTGACGGGAACGACCACTCCGTTGTTTCATGAATCAAACCCTGGCCAGCTTGCGTTGGCCAGGGTTTTTGGTGTGTGACATATCACTGTTGCGCAGCAGTTTCAGCCAGTATCGTGACAAGGGTTTGAGTGATGGCTTGGGTGCCCATATCCTGACCAAACTCAACCGGGCGAAGTCTGTTCTGTTCGAATCCTGCCTGTACCGAGCGATCAATCAATGTCGCTGCATCTGACAACGAGCGGTTGCCGGATTTCTCAGCCAGGTAATCCAGCATCAATGCGCCACTGAGTATGGCTGCCAGGGGATTGGCCTGGTCTTTACCCATGATATCGGGTGCGCTGCCGTGTGCCGGCTGGAACAGCCCGTTGTCATCACCGATTTCACCGCATGACGCCATGCCCATACCGCCCACCAGAGCTCCCGCAAGATCAGACAGAATATCGCCAAACATATTCTCCATGACCAGCACGTCGTATTGCCAGGGTTGTCTGATGAGATTCAGTGCCTGGGCATCGACGTAGCAGTAATCGGTTTCAACGCGTGGGTAGAGTGGCGCAATTTCATCGTAAATCTGCCGAAAGAATGCCATTGAACGGAAAACATTGGCCTTGTCCACACATGTCAGTTTTCCGGGTTTGCCCAACCGCTTGCGCTTCTCGGCAAGTTTGAATCCGAAGTGATGCAGTTTTTCTGTGGTGACGCGACTGATACGCAATGTGTCAGTGACAGCCGCATCCGAACAGATGGTGCCACGGTTGCTGGCAGCGGCTGAGTAGAAGAGACCCTCCGTCGACTCTCTCAATATGACCAGATCTATACCGTTCGCTTTCTGATCCAGTAATCGCTGTGGAACATTGGGGTAAGCCTTGACGGGTCTGACACCTGCATACAATTGAAGCTGTTCTCTTAATCGTAGATGCGGGGATATCTCGGTGCCATCTGCGTACCGTACGGAGGGTAAACCTATCGCACCGAGAAAAATGGCGTCTGCCTGCTCTGCAAGCTGTTCCCCCTGAGGTTCGATGTCCAGGCCATATCGCTGGAAGTAACCTGCACCGGCGTCGACAGGACGGAAGTCGAGCTCAAATCCCTGGGTGATATCTTGTACAGCGCCAAGTACATCCAGAGTCGAGTTGGTGACATCCACGCCTATTCCATCACCTCGGATGATCGCAACCTGAAATTGTGCTTTCGTCATGGCGTGCACTCGCGATAGGAATCTCCATCACACCAGTTTTATCTGGGCGATCTGCAGATTCAGCCACTAAATTAATGTATGCATTGTATAATACATTAATTCAGTGGCTGAATCACAAGCGCAATGCGTCAGCTCTTACAGCGCCTGACAGCTACAGGCTATTGGCGATCACAAAAGGGGCATTTTGTGTTTCTGTAGAATCCCGACGAGTAGCTTGCCGGCCTGCACTCGATGTTCCGTGTGGATTTGACGGGCCTTTTTACTGTGCCCACTGCGTATGGCGGTGAGCACATCACGATGATCACTATTGGATTTTTTGGGTGCAGGGCGCATATAGAGTGTGACTGCACGTACTCGTCGAACCTGGTCGTTGTACATTTGCACAATGCTGGCAATGCGAAGGTTGCCGCTCAGGCGTATCAATTCATTATGGAATTGTTCGTCTGCAACGGCCCACGCCTCACGATCATTATGCTTCAGCGCCTTGTCCATTTGCACTATGGCTTCTTCGGCCGCGGCGAATTCCGGATCCGGATGTTTTCGCCGTGCTGCGAGCTCTGCAGCCAGGCCTTCAAGCTCTGTCAGTATCTGGTAGATCTCCTCCATGTCGTGCGCAGAAACCGGTAGCACGGTGACTCCATGCCTCGGCCGAACTTCCAGCAAGCCTTGGGCTTCGAGTAGCAGGGTCGCTTCGCGAACCGGTGTGCGTGACATCCCAAGCGTACTGGCCAGCTCACTTTCAAGGTGGCTGGAGCCTGCAGGTAAAACACCTTCCAGAACCATGTGTTTTATGGTTTCCAGGGCGGTCTGTGTTGAGGATTTCGCAGTTGATGCTGACTTGGTAGTGTTCAGGGTGGTGTACCTCTTGGCCAACGTTGACGACTAATCAGGATGATAGGATAACTTTGGCCTGGTCTGCGGAGGATTGGTAGATTGCCGCTTCCACTTCCAGGACTTCCAGGTACTCTTCCGCCGTGTTTTCCGGTATCTCTCCAGATGATAGTGCAGTGAGCACGTGGCTTTGCAGTGCGTACACGCAATCCCCGCCAAAACCAGGCCAATCGCTGGCGGGCAGCAGCGTGTGCCAGGGGGTCTCTGCAAATCTGCGATGGTGTACGCTGCCATCCCCACTGACGGTCAAGGTTCCGGCTGTACCTTCCACCAGACATTCGCCCAGCGTGGTTCGATGGTTTGTGGCGGCGTGGTCCAGCGAGCGGTTTCCATCAAACAGTGCACGCTTGTTGTCCTCGAATTCGAACACGATATAGGCCGCATCTTCACCGGCAATAACAGGGTTCATGGTGCGCAGATCGGCATACACGGACAGTGGCTTCCCCAGCATGTATCGGAATGTATCTATCCAGTGCACCCCGGTTTCGTGAACCAGCAGGCGAGGCATCGTCTGAAAGTACGGTTGGCGATCCAGATACGCATTCTTACCCTGGCCATCACCGGTTCGCAGTCTGAACGTCATCTGATGCACGGTGCCAATCAAGCCGTCATCAAGGGCCTGGCGGATGCTTCGATACCAGGGCTGGAAACGAAAATTCTCATGAATGATCAGGGGTATACCCGCTGTTTTGCACAGCTGCGTTGCCTGGGTTGCTTCCGCTAGTGAGGTGCAGAAAGGCTTCTGGCAAATAATGGCGTCAAGACCTGCCTCGACAGCTGCGTGGATAAATGCGTAATGGGTATCGGGAGGTGTGATGATATCGAGCAGCTGAGGCTGAACTTCATTCAGCATATCGGGTAAGTGATCGAACGCAGGGTAGCCGGTCTTTTTTGCCAGGGCGATGGATCTGTCCATCGATCCCACAACCTGGACTTCAGGAATGCGAGACCAGGCGTCGTAGTGAAATTGGCTGAAATACCCGGCGCCTGCACAGGCCACCCGATTGATAAGCATGTTTTAAATTCCTCCCGGAGTACTGTGACGGTATCACGCGGTGATGCGCTTGAGCATCAGGGTAATCCGCCTATTCCACTAAAGTATGCGTTAATCGCTTTGACAATGTATACGTTGTTGTATACGGTAATAATTCGATCAAAGTATACTTGAGGACCAAACCGTGAAAACGATAACCAGATTCTTAGCTGCGTCGTCAGCATTATTGACCCTGTCCGCCCCGGCCATGGCGCAGGACTATCCCTTCAGAGACATCACTACAGCTGTTGTCTGGAGCGCTGGAGGCGGTACCGACAGCATCAATCGCATGATCATGGCCGAAATGGAAAAGCACCTTCCAGTGGGTATCAGCGTAATCAATCAAACAGGCGGTGTAGCTGGTTCCAACGGCATGGTCTATGTTAAAAATCAACCTGACGATGGCTATACCCTGGTA
>CALLPU010000486.1 GCA_938016235.1 uncultured Granulosicoccus sp.
GAAAAAAAGCCCTGATATTCGGCGGCACCTCGGGTATCGGCCTGTCTACGGTTGAGCAGTTGGTGGCACAGGGAGCGGCGGTGGTTGCGTTGGGGCGCGATGAGTCCAAAGCGAGCGCTCTGCCGGCTGAGGCGTCTTTCAGGGCCTGTGACGTGCGTGATGCTGATGCGCTGCAGGTACTGTTTGCGGAGCTTGCACCCTTCGACATACTGGTCAGTGCGGCCACCGGCGGATCTCGCGCTATCGGCCCGTTTGCGCAGATGGACCTGGAAGGATACAAGGGCTCTTTCGACAAATTGTGGGGTTATGCCAATGTGGTGCGGCAAGGTCTGGAACACCTGTCCAGCGAAGGCGCAATCGTATTGGTTTCCGGCTCGCCCGCAAGACGCTGTGGGCCGGGCCAGGTGGCCTTGTCATCTGTTGGTGGGGCCGTTGAAGCACTGTCCCGGGCCGTGGCGAAGGAAATAGCACCCAAGCGCATCAATGTGATGTCTCCGGGTCTTATTGATACGCCAATGGTGCCTCTGCAGGGTAAGGAAAGGGATGCGCACTACGAAAGGCTTACAGGTAACAATCTGATCGCCAGAGCAGGCACAGCTGATGAATGTGCCAAAGGCATTGTCTTTTTGATCGAGAATGATTTTGTCACCGGTACTACCCTGGATGTGGACGGCGGAATCCTTTTGTCCTGATGATGAACAAACCACTGACAGCTCTGTTCCAACCACTGGACCTGGGTTTTACCACGTTGCCCAACCGGATTTTGATGGGCTCCATGCACACGGGCCTGGAAGACAAGAGCCGCGATTACCCAAAGCTTGCCGCCTATTTTGCTGAACGCGCGGCCGGCGGTGCAGGACTCATGGTCACAGGCGGAATCTCGCCGAATTTCAGCGGCTGGATCGCTCCTTTTTCGGGCATGTTGAACTCCCAATGGCAGGTGGCCCGACATCGCCTGGTGACTGACGCTGTGCACCAGGAGGGTGGCCGAATCTGCATGCAGATACTGCACTCTGGTCGCTACGGGTACCATCCGCTCGTGGTGTCATCCACGAAGAAACAATCTCCGATCTCTCCCTTTGCGCCCAGACAGCTCACCAGCCGGGGCATTGATGGTCAGATTCGCTCTTTCGCACGCTGCGCAAAGCTTGCCCGGCAGGCCGGTTATGACGGTGTCGAAATCATGGGCTCGGAAGGCTATCTGATCAATCAGTTTCTGTCGCCCAGAGTGAATACCCGTGATGATGAGTGGGGTGGTGACACGACGCGTCGGTTAAGACTGGCTGAGGCCATCGTCTCGCGTGTTAGAGAAGCCGTAGGCGACGATTTCATCATCATCTACCGCCTTTCCATGCTTGAACTGGTTGAGCAGGGAAGCGACTGGGCCAGCATCGTGTCTCAGGCCAAAGCGGTAGAAGCCGCGGGTGTTACGATGATCACAACCGGTATCGGCTGGCATGAAGCACGTATCCCCACCATTGCAGCCATGGTGCCACGCGGTGCGTTCGCGTCGGTCACGGGCAAGCTCAAGTCAGAGGTGTCCGTGCCGTTGGTGGCCACCAACAGAATCAACACCGTTGAAGTGGCGGATAAAATAGTAGCAGAGGGCGATGCCGATATGGTGTCAATGGCAAGGCCGTTTCTGGCCGATGCCGAATTTCCCAAAAAGGCTCAGCAAGGGCGCGTGGATGAAATCAACGTGTGCATCGCTTGCAACCAGGCCTGTCTGGATCATGTGTTCCAGAAGAAGACGGCCAGCTGTCTGGTTAATCCGCGCGCCTGTCATGAGACGGAGCTGGTCATCACGCCTGCCACCAGCGCCAGAAAAATTTGTGTCATCGGTGCTGGGCCTGCGGGTCTCGCTGCCGCTACAACCGCGGCAGAGCGGGGGCATCATGTCACGCTGATTGACAGTGCCAGTGAAATTGGTGGCCAGTTCAATATGGCCAGACAGGTTCCGGGTAAAGAGGAATTCAACGAGACCTTGCGATACTTCCAGCGCCGGCTTGAAGTGACCGGCGTACAGCTGGAATTAAATCGACGAGTAAACAGCGCGGATGAACTCAAGGGTTTTGATGAAGTGTTGTTGGCAACAGGTGTAACGCCGCGCATGCCCGCCATAGAGGGAATTGAACACAGCAAGGTTCTCTCCTACGTAGACGTCTTGCGCGGCCGCGCCAATGTTGGTCAACGCGTGGCCATTATTGGTGCTGGTGGTATCGGGTTTGATATAGCGGAATACATTTCACATGATGGTAGTGATTCGAGCGTTAATCCAATCACGTTCATGGCCGAGTGGGGAATTGACACCAGCTTTGAAACGGCCGGTGGAGTGACCAATTTCAATCCAACGCATAAGCCTGCGCGTGAAGTGACGCTACTGCAAAGAAAAACCAGCAAAATGGGCAAGGATCTGGGCAAGTCTACCGGCTGGATTCATCGTCGAGCCCTGGCCATGCGAGATGTGAACATGCTCGTGGGAGTCGAGTACGTCAAGGTGGATGACCAGGGGCTGCATATCAAGGTAGATGAAGAACCCCGGGTACTGGATGTGGATCACATCATTGTCTGTGCCGGGCAACACCCCCTCAGGGAGTTGCAGGAGCCATTGCAGGAGGCGGGTTTGTCTGTGCACCTGATCGGTGGTGCCGATGTTGCCGCTGAACTGGACGCCAAACGCGCTATCAATCAGGGTACGCGACTGGCCGCCAGCCTGTAGTTTCATGAAACCGACTTCAACGCGGGAACCAACCGTATCAGCCGGTATGCAAAGACTTGTTGATCCGCGAAAGCGCAACTGGCTGAAAGCGTCGCTCGCATTGAGTGGTTACCTGATGGTGCCGCCCGGTGTCATGGCCTTGACCGGCTGTACTGGGGCAGCGCGCGAAGCGCATATGGTGTCCTTTGATGGCAGCATCATGGGGACAGGGTATGGTGTGCGCGTGGCCACCCCGTCTGTGTCAGTCGGTAGTGCATCCAAAGCCAGGCTACCCGAGCTGGTGCACAAGACGCTCACGGAAGTGGATGCCCTGATGTCCACGTGGCGGCCGCGTTCCGAGATATCGTTGTTCAACGCAAGAACTGATGATCACTGGCAACGCATGGCACCGGCGACGTTTCAGGTGCTGACGCACGCTTTGCAAACGAGCGAGCAAAGTCAGGGTGCGTTTGATCCTTCAGTGGGGCCTCTGGTCGATTTGTGGGGTTTTGGCGCAGCGGCCGGTATCGACGTGATTACACGCTCGTTGGAAGGTGAGGCTGGCTCACATCCTGCGGATGAATCCATTTCCAGAACACTGGCGCACGTTGGCTACAAGCACCTGGAACTCGATTCAGGAAGGCAGGCGATTCGCAAGCACGACCCCAATATACGGCTGGATCTTTCCGGCATTGCGAAGGGCTATGCCGTTGATCGTGTCGCGATGTTGCTGGATGAGTATGGTGTATCAGATTACCTCGTAGAAATTGGTGGAGAGATCCGAACGCGAGGCGTGAAGGCAGACGGCAGTGACTGGCAGGTTGCCATTGAACAACCTGCAACAGGGCATGATCGCAATGTGTTCAGAGTGGTGCCACTGCGCAACAGAGCAGTGGCCACCTCTGGTGACTACCGACATTTTTTCATGCATGGTGGCAAACGCTACTCACATTCCATAGACCCCAGATCGGGTCGACCTGTTGAGCACGAACTGGCATCAGTCAGTGTCATTGCTCAATCCACCATGCTGGCAGATGCGCTATCCACGGCATTGATGATTATGGGGCCTGCCGATGCAAAGGCGTATGCTGAAAAACACGCCATTGCAGCGTTGCTGATTCTGAAGTCCGGGAACACTTTTCAGGAAATGCGTAGCTCGGAATTTGATGCCTTGCTGGTGTGATTACAACGTGAATGCGATCAAAACTCATGCTTTCCTGTTACGAACGAATAGGAATGCTCAACCAGTTGTGTGACAACATCCAGCTCAGTCTGGTTGCTTGGTGAGTAGATCAGCACGAACCCTTCCCAGCCTTCGCGTTGATCGGCCCAGGGATGAGCAGTGGCCCAGCCAGCCTCAACCGCAGCCAGCGCTACCTGGGGATCCAGGGATGCATGCAGGCTGCCGTCGGGATGCAGATGAGCAAACTCAAGTCCGCCAACAATCACTTCCGGACGTTCAAGGTGCATATCAGCACTTAGCTGAAAGCCTACGGCACCTGGCAAAGACACTCGTGTCGGACCGAGTGTCACGCCAGGCAATTTCGCAACACGACGTGATAGCTCGGCGGATAGTGCTTTGTCGCCTGCGAACCCGATCTGTGTGTGCGGAATGCCGGCAGTGGTTTCAGGGCGTGGAGCTTCGCGTGGCGGCAATACAAGATCTTGCGCTATTGCAAGCTGTCCGGTGTACAGGGTGATCAAAGCCGCTATGCAAGTCACTCGAAACATCTTTCTGAACTCCTCGTTTGCTAACGTGTGCGGGATAATGCCCCAGCGCAAACGTTGCGCTGGATTGCACCGGTAGATCTCACTAACACTCGTGTCCGTTTCTGTGAATTCCCCCCACAACTTCGATGGGGGTAAGTAATGGCAGGGTGTCAGCCGTGATAGGCTTTACTAACGGCAAAACTGTCTTCGAACCAATTCCAGAGCACGACCTTGCCGTTGCTCACTTTGGCCCTGAGTGCAAAGGTGAAATCACCGATTTCTTTTCCGGAACTGGTTGTAATCCCATTCATGTCGCCGAAAATTGCAACCGTATCGCCATGAGCAAACGCGTCGGTGTTTTCCCATTTTGTGGTCTGGAAGTTTTCGCTGAAAACGCCCAGAAATCCAAAGATGGCTTCTTTTCCTTCCCACGGGCCGATCCATGGCACAGTTGGATCCCCCTCGTTATGCCAAACCATATCTTCAGCCATCAGATCGGCCATCAATTCCATATCCCCAGCGCCCATCGCACCCATGAATGCCATGACAGTGTCAAAGGTTGCCTGGCTTTCGTCGTCCATTGACTGCGCCAACGCGGGTGAAAGAATCGCCATTCCCGCTGCCGCAACTGTGGTCGCGGTAAGTAACTGTCGTCTGTTCATGTTGGTTCCTGTATTCAATTTGCGATTTAACGACCGGATAATTGCTGCAACGCAGCTGCCCAGTCTTCTACGTGGTGCGAACTGACGATCTTGCCGTCTTCACCGGCCCAATCACCGGTGGGCGCATCGCCAATAACCCAGTTCTGCCCGTCATTGGGGCTGGCGGGGGGCGTGGTGGCGTCAAAATCCTCC
>CALLPU010000487.1 GCA_938016235.1 uncultured Granulosicoccus sp.
GTTTGTTCTGGCTATTGGCATGCCCTTAGGCCTTGCCTCAGCGGTGTTAGCGCTGCTCGTCATGGTGATGAAGTTTGAGCCCACCCTGCTAACCGACCCCATGAGTTTCGGGGATGGACTGCTCACAGGCAGACCCGGAACCGGGCCACTCTATATTCTTACGCAGAAGATATTCGACTTGCTCACCGAGTACGTGCTGATCTCTGTGCCCTTGTTTATTTTCATGGCGGCACTGCTGGAGCGTTCCGGTGTTGCCAAAGGCATGTACGACTCACTGGACTTCTGGATGAGCCGGATGCGTGGCGGTATTGCGGTAGTCACATCGTTGATGGCCGTTCTGCTGGCCGCCATGTCTGGCATCATCGGCGGAGAGATCGTGTTGCTTGGATTAATAGCACTGCCACAGATGCTGCGTCTGGGCTACGATCAAAATCTGGCGATCGGTACCATCTGTGCATCCGGATCGCTTGGCACCATGATCCCGCCCTCCATCGTATTGATCATTTACGGGTTGATCACAGAGACATCCATCAAGGCATTGTTCACCGGTGCGTTTCTTCCCGGTTTCATGCTGGCCAGTTTCATCATCATTTATATTCTTGTGCGAACGCGCATGAACCCCTCACTGGCACCCTTGCCAGAGCCCAAAGAAGGCGACCCGGGAGCGGGCGAGAAAAAGGCCATGTTCAGTGGCTTTGTCAGCATGGTGGTGGCCGCCGTTGCCGGGCTGCTGGTACTCAGGGCAGTGATCTACACCTTCACGGGTGTCAATGCCAGCGTCTCAGAAGATGACGGGCCCATTTTTCTGGGTATGAGTTATCACATTCCGTATCTGGCGGGTGTCGTCGTTGCAGGCCTGGTGCTGGCGTTTGGCGTATTCGGTCGCGAGAAAACCATGGTGGGTTGGCAGCACGGTAAGGGCCTGCTACCACCACTCATCATCATCGGCATTGTGCTGGGTTCAATCTACGGCGGCGTAACCGGCATTACCGAGGCGGCGGGCATGGGGGCGCTGGCCGTGTTCATTATCGCCATGTTGAGAGGCGAAGCATCAGTGGCACTGGTGTGGGACAGCCTGATGAGGACACTGAAATCGACCGGCACTATTATCTGGGTCACGGTGGGTGCTGCGGCATTGTCAGGAGCCTATACATTGGCTGGAGGTCCTACCTATATCGCCGACCTGATCGTAGGTGCTGATATGCCAACCTTCGTTGTCTTGCTCACCATGATGCTCATTCTGCTGTTCATGGGTGCATTCATGGATTGGGTGGGTATCGTGCTATTGATCATTCCGGTCTTTCTGCCCATCGTGCGAGCGATGCCCATTGAGGAAATCGGTTTTATCGGCCAGCTGGATCCGAAGCACGTGTCGGTCTGGTTCGGCGTACTGTTCTGTATGAACATGCAGGTGAGCTTTCTATCTCCACCGTTTGGCGGGGCTGCGTTTTACCTGAAATCGGTTGCGCCACCGCATATATCGCTGACTGATATTTTCCGGGGTTTCCTGCCTTTCATCGGCCTGCAATTGCTGGCGCTGAGCGTGCTGCTGATCTGGCCGTCTATCGTGACGTTATTTTTGTAGAGGGCGTATCGAAGGTCGCCCGGACATACTCCCAGGCAGAATTCAGGTGGTTGACGAGTTCTTTCTCAGCGGTGTCCGGATCGCGATCAACGATCGCCGCATGGATGGAGGCATGGCTGCAATAGTTGACGTAGTTGCGCTCGGGAGAGCGAGGCATTTTTTCCCAGTGTGGGTGTAACCAAACCTTGTAGGCTTCATGCAACGCCGGGAATATCGGGTTGCCGGGAATTTGATACAGCACCGCGTGGAAGTCTGTGTCGGTGCGGTAGAACGCAGCCGAGTCATCCAGTGATTGCTTGTTTAGGGACGGTGCCGCAGTCAGGTTCGCAATATCGTTTTTACGTGCGTTAGTGGCGGCTTCGCGCACCAGTATGCGCTCTACAAACACACGGGATTCATACAGGTTCTTCAGACCAGACTGCTCTTCGAGCAGCAAGCGGGTCACATCTGCCATCACATCCAGTAGCGTGTTGTAACCGGGTTTTCTGACGATGGGTCGGTAACGCGGACGATTCTCGATAAGCCCACGTCCGGTAAGCACAGTGATAGCTTCTCTGACCACGGTTCTACTGGCGTTGAACTGCTGCATCAGATCGCGCTCAGCGGGCAGGGTGGCGCCGTCTGCAAGATCGCCCGATACGATTTGCAATTCCACTGATCGCACAATGGCATCGGCGGCTCTTGGCGATGCTGACGGAAGGGCACTGGAGGGAGTATCGTTTTCAGTTTTCATGCTTACACCGCACTGATTCCTGTGCTATGTTTGGTACGACCATACACCATATTTCCCCGTTTGTAGATTGTTGGGTGATGAGCGTTCTGACTGCGAATACCCCATACCTGATCGCCTCTGCCATTCGGTGGTTTACTCACAACCACTTATTTGAATTATGAAGCGTTCCCAGCCACCTGCCTGGCGCCGCTCATTGCGAGAGAGCAGCCTGACCTTTGGTTTGGGGTTCGTGCTGGTCGCGCTGGCTATCTGGTTCACCTTCCAGTTCATCGAGCCTGCTCCTCCCAGGCAATTGTCCATCGCTACCGGTAACAGCGATGGCGCGTACTATCGATTTGCCGGCCTGCTGAAAGCGCAGTTGGCTGAGCATGACGTCACCCTGAATATCATTGAAACAGATGGTTCGGTGGATAACCTGGAGCAATTGAGCAGCGGCACTGCGGATGTGGCGTTCATTCAGTCTGGTCTTGCCAGCCCTGACGACTATCCGGCATTCGAATCTCTGGGTGCGCTGTACTACGAACCGCTGTGGGTATTCAGTCGCAAAGAGCGTCCGTTTCTGCAGCTGGCTGATTTAAACGGTAGTGTGGTAGCGGCTGGGGGCAAAGGTAGCGGGACGCGCCGCGTGGCTGCGCGTTTACTGGCTGATAACGGCCTGACAGACTCTGATATCACGCTGACTCTGGAGTCTGGCAAGGCCGCTGCAGAGGCGTTGCGCGCAGGTCAAGTGGATGCCATGTTCAGCGTATCGTCGATCAATTCACCAGTTATAGAAACGTTGCTGATTGATCCCGACATTGTGCTGGTGAGTATTTCCAGAGCGCCGGCTTATGCACGTCGCGAGCCGTGGCTTACGCACCTGATATTGCCCGAAGGCGTCATGGACCTGGCCAAGAACCTGCCAGACAACACCGTGAATCTGCTGGCGGTAAATGCAACACTGATTGGGAAGGATACGCTACACCCGGCACTTCGAGACTTGTTGTTGCTGGCTGCGGACACGGTCTTTTCGAAAGCTACCTTGTTATCTGACGCAGAGCAGTTTCCCAGTGCCACTGGTAGTGACTTCCCGCTCAGCTCTCAGGCAAAGCGCTACCATGAGCATGGTCCACCTTTCCTGCAACGGTATCTACCGTTCTGGATTGCCAATCTCGTGGATCGGCTCAAGCTCCTGGCGCTACCGCTAGTGGCATTGTTACTGCCGCTATCCCGGTTATTACCTCCGGCCTATCGGTGGACGGTGCGAAAGAAAATCTACCGTTGGTATGACGAAGTTCAGGAGCTGGATCAAACCGCCAATCACACACAGGCACAAGACGATCTGAATTACTGTCTGGGAGAACTGCTGAGAATTGAAAACGAGGTGCGTCAAGTGCAAGTGCCTCTGGGTTATGCGCACGAGCTGTATGCATTACGGCAGCACATTGAATTGTTGAAGGATCAGATCAGCACACGTTTGCAGAACGTCGCGGCTTGACACACTCGCTGCATAGAAGCCTGATTGGCCACGTGTTCATGTATCAGGCGCATACCTAACCGAAAGTGCACTCGTGATGTGCAGGTTATCGGTTCAGAATGAGCGTCACTCTTTGACATCGAGTCTTTGAATGGATCCGGTATTGTCGCTGCGAGGTGAATTTGCGTTCATTGTGATCGCGGCAGCGGTTCTGACACTGATCGTCTCAGCACTGCTGCTTCGCCGCTACCGTCGTGCAACGCTACAGCAAATGGCGTTGTCATCAGATGCATCGGACGTGGCTGATACTCAAGCGGTTGCTCATCGTCAGCCTCCTTCGAGACCGCTCACGTTTCTGCAATTACCGGAACGCGTTACCGCCAACACCGACAGCGCAACAATACGGCATGACGTATCACAGGTACAACGGCGCAGCAGCCAAGTCTACCTGGCGGCAGGTGTTGCGTTTGCGATAGTCATGACGCTTGCATGGCTCGTGGCTGCAGGGGGCGCGCTGAATCTGGGTCGTGCCCTGATGTTGTTCAGCGTGTGCATCTGGCCAACCATCATTGCGTTGTCTTTGATTGACGCTATAGGTCGGCGTGACGCCTTGCGGCTGGCTGGTCTGTTCGGACTGTTCGTGGGGGTGTCAATGATTATTGTTCTGATGCGAAATCCGGGTTTGTCACTCTGGACACCCGGGCTGTTGTGGCTGCAGATCAATCTGCCACCGACGTTGATATTCCTCGCGTTGTTACACAACCGTATTCGTGCTGTGGGGCCGCTGGTTTTCGCTTTCCTGTTTAGTGGTTTCGCAGGCGTTGGACTGCTGTTTACACTAGCCAGTAGCAGCGACTACCTGATACACGCACTGCTTATAGTGGCATCGTGGTTCGGTCTTGGGGCACTGAGCACATTTACACTCTTGCACCTGCTCGGATTCCTGCTGTTTACCTTGATGGGTAGGGCATTCTTGCGAGTTGTTGGGCAGCGATATCGTTGCAAGGCATTCAGTGATCGTTCTATCTCAATGGATTCGTTGTTTCTGATCTTTGCCGTTGTACAGTCTTTCAATCTGGCGTTTGAATCGGCTGGTTTTCTGCTTGCTGGCCCGCTGGCCTATTGTGCTTATGCTTTCGTGGTGAAACAGGGGTTCAAGCGAATAGCTGGCAAGAAGCCAGCGAATCCAGCGTTCAATGAACAACGGGAGTTGTTACTGCTGCGCGTGTTTTCGCTGGGACGCCGCAGCCAACGGTTTTTTGATAGCTTCCAGAAATTATGGAGGCTGATTGGATCGGTGAGCATGATAGCGGGCCCAGATCTTGTGACATCATCAGTGGAGCCACACGAATTTCTGGCGTACGCGGGCGGTGATCTGTCACGTAGTTTCGTCACAGGCCGGGAGGACCTTGAAGAAAGAGTGTTGCAGCGTGACCGGCTACAGGATCCGGACGGGCGTTACCGCGTCAATGAGTTTTTCTGCCACGACAATACGTGGCGAATGAGCATGCAACGACTGGCAACAGAGAGCAGTGCGATCCTGATGGATCTGCGCAGTTTTTCCGCCTCCAATCAAGGGTGTCTGTTTGAACTTGGCGTATTGCTCAACACAGTAGAGCTTGACCGCATCGTCTTTCTGATTGATGAAACGACTGATCAGCGCTTCCTTGAAACAACGTTTTTACAGTTATGGTCTGAGCTGGATGCAGCATCACCCAACCAGACATCCACGACGCCGGCAGTGCGTTTCTACCGTGTAACCCGTGTAGATCGTCAGGCGATCAGTACGCTAATCAGTTACCTGGTCAGTTCCTAAGGGATGATCATTTTCCTGTTGTGCCATGTCCAAAAATGCTCGTACGGCGCTGGCGCGAAGCCTGCTGGGTGGGCTGACCGCATACACACCACCCGTTCGTAACGTCCACCCTGGTAACAGTTTAACGAGCGTGCCGCTGGACAATTCAGCCGCGGCCAGAAAATCCGGAATGATGGCGAAACAATTTCCCGAGATCACGGCACTGCGGATAGCGAGCGTCACGTTGGTTGAGATGGACAGTTGTGGGTCGACTGTTCTTGCCTGCTTGCCGCGTTTGAACTGATGTCTGGTGTGCCCGCCAATAGCCTTGTTAGCGATGTAGGGTAAGGCGACCAAGTCTTCTGGTTTTCTTACCTTGTACTGGTCTCGTGTGGTGGGAGAACAAACCGCAATTTCATTAAAGCTCTGCAATTTGCGAGCGATGTTGCTTGAATCCTTGAGCCAGCCAATTCTGAATGCGATGTCGTAGCGTTGTTCCACAATGTCTACCTGATCGTCAGTCAGGATCAGTTCAATTTCAACACGGGGGTGGCTTGCGCAGAACCGTGCAATCATCGGTGCAACGTGCGACACACCGTAATCCACTGGCGCGGTAATGCGGATCTTGCCGGTGGGTACCTGACCGCGCTCAAGAACCGCGTCAAAGGCTTCATCGGCCTGATCAAGAACCGATTTGCTCTTGTCGAAGAATACCAAGCCAGCATCAGTGGGCTGCAGGTGGCGTGTGTTTCGTTGCAGTAAAGCAACTCCAACGTCATGTTCCAACAGCTGCAACTGCTTGCTGACCACCGCTTTACTCAGCGCGAGTCGCTGAGCAGCAGCTGTGATGGTGCCCTCCTCAACCGTGGCAACAA